>NZ_AJZR01000001.1:0-12810 GCF_000271925.1 Capnocytophaga sp. oral taxon 412 str. F0487
TTCAAATTTTGTAGTTTTGTGATTGATAACAACATTACTAAGCAAAATCCAATACCCGCTCTTGTTGTGAATTGCTTTCAAATTTTGTAGTTTTGCGATTGATAACAACTACAGGTGTCATTACCTATCTATGACTTGTGTTGTGAATTGCTTTCAAATTTTGTAGTTTTGTGATTGATAACAACAACTGGTACATTAATGTGTATGAGGAGTATGTTGTGAATTGCTTTCAAATTTTGTAGTTTTGTGATTGATAACAACTTTTTATCTATATTCATATAGCAATTTTTTGTTGTGAATTGCTTTCAAATTTTGTAGTTTTGTGATTGATAACAACACGGGTATTTAGACCCTAACGATGCTCACAGTTGTGAATTGCTTTCAAATTTTGTAGTTTTGTGATTGATAACAACTACCGCTTCTTAATTGCTTTTCACACTCAAGTTGTGAATTGCTTTCAAATTTTGTAGTTTTGTGATTGATAACAACTAAACTTCTCTAATGTTAGCATTTACTCCTGTTGTGAATTGCTTTCAAATTTTGTAGTTTTGTGATTGATAACAACTGATACACTTGACGAATTAGAAGTTACTTCGTTGTGAATTGCTTTCAAATTTTGTAGTTTTGTGATTGATAACAACTATTCAGTGTATCTATTCTATTAAGAACATGTTGTGAATTGCTTTCAAATTTTGTAGTTTTGTGATTGATAACAACCTTAAGGGTGGAACGATGAGTGTAACTGTAGTTGTGAATTGCTTTCAAATTTTGTAGTTTTGTGATTGATAACAACATTAAGGAAAGGGTTTAATTGGTTGTACTTGTTGTGAATTGCTTTCAAATTTTGTAGTTTTGTGATTGATAACAACATTATCCCAATTAAAGTATGTCGCACTTGCGTTGTGAATTGCTTTCAAATTTTGTAGTTTTGTGATTGATAACAACTGAACAAACCGCACAAAAGTAGAAGTTTTTGTTGTGAATTGCTTTCAAATTTTGTAGTTTTGTGATTGATAACAACGCTTGTACTTTTTTCATACTCAAACACTTAGTTGTGAATTGCTTTCAAATTTTGTAGTTTTGTGATTGATAACAACTAGTAGCAGGTTCGATTCCTGCCTTGCTTTGTTGTGAATTGCTTTCAAATTTTGTAGTTTTGTGATTGATAACAACCCACTTAGAGCACGGTAAATAAGTCGTGTCGTTGTGAATTGCTTTCAAATTTTGTAGTTTTGTGATTGATAACAACATACTCTTTCAATCCTTGACCACCAAACTGGTTGTGAATTGCTTTCAAATTTTGTAGTTTTGTGATTGATAACAACCGTTCGTGCTATCATAAAACAGATGGGTAAGTTGTGAATTGCTTTCAAATTTTGTAGTTTTGCGATTGATAACAACCGTTTGGGTCGTATCAAGTAATTTTAACTAGTTGTGAATTGCTTTCAAATTTTGTAGTTTTGCGATTGATAACAACTGATTTTATTTTATTATTACTTCATAAGAAGTTGTGAATTGCTTTCAAATTTTGTAGTTTTGCGATTGATAACAACCTGAAATAGTTGTCAAATGGTTTGGCTTTCGTTGTGAATTGCTTTCAAATTTTGTAGTTTTGCGATTGATAACAACCGAATGGTATATAAGGAAGAGCCTTTACGTGTTGTGAATTGCTTTCAAATTTTGTAGTTTTGCGATTGATAACAACCCGTGGAGGTGAGAGATGAAGATGTGCTTGGTTGTGAATTGCTTTCAAATTTTGTAGTTTTGCGATTGATAACAACGTTATTTAAAGTTGAATTTACAAAGTTATCGTTGTGAATTGCTTTCAAATTTTGTAGTTTTGCGATTGATAACAACTAGCTGTAGTAGGTACTAAACAACCTTCATGTTGTGAATTGCTTTCAAATTTTGTAGTTTTGCGATTGATAACAACCTCAATCTTTTAAAGGTTTTAGTATCAATCAGTTTTGCTTAAAAACAGTACTGAAAAACCTCCTCTTTTACCTTATAAACAAAGGCTAAAGAGGAGGTTTTCTCTTTCCTATTCTTCTTAAAAAAGCTCTAATTGCACATAGGTTTCGGGAGCTGCTGTTTCTCTCTGACAGTAAAAGAACTCCATATCGCCAAACTGCTTATCGGTTAGACACATAATAGCTATATTGCCATACTGAGGTAAGTTTTGTTTTACACGATTGATATGCACTTGGGCATTCTCTCTACTAGGGCAATGCCTTACGTACATCGAAAACTGAAAGAGCGTAAAACCGTCCTTTATGAGTTTATCACGAAAGTTCTGTGCTTCTTTACGCATCTTTTTTGTTTCTGTTGGCAAATCGTATAATACTAATACCCACATAATTCTATAAGCATTGTATCGGTCAGCTATGATCATAATTCAGGATAAGCTATCAGTCGCTTTTCACCCGTATAGCATTTGTATAAAGAAGAAGCTGTATTCTTTACTGCTACTATCAAGGGGTGGGTATTCTTTTCTATCTGTACATCACGGGTTGCCATCTGAAGTATATGAGCTTTACTTTCTTTGTTGAGTTCTTCTACTTCAGGATGTGTTGTGAGCCATTCCATTACCAATAAATCTACTATGGGGCGGTAGGGTTCCATTATGTCGCTTGCCAAACAATAGGAGTTATACTTATTGCGATGGAAAATTCCTAATACTAATAGTAAACCTGTATCTACCAATGCGCGGGCTACGATACTGAGTAAAACTCCATATCCAAAATTGAAAAACTGATTAGGATACTCACCAAATCGATCTCTTAGAAAATCATAATCGATAAGGTACTTCCAATAATGTTGAGCAGCAATGCCTTCCATATTGGTTGTATCGCCCGATTTTACTTCTTTTAGATAGTCGTACATCGGGTCGGCATACTTTCCTAAATGTTCTAATACCTTAGCTTGGTTCTGAATTTTGCATTCCACAGTTTGCTTCCAAAGTTGTTTTTTAAGAGGTTCGCTCACTTCCAACTGTGTTTTCACCCGTTCGGAATATTGAGTATTTCCACTAAAAGGAAGCATTGCTCCTAAGGGTAAGTGTTTTTCATCACAGCTAATAAGCACCACATTGTTCTTCATCAACTCTTGCAATAACTGATGTGAAACAGTAATTTGATAATGGTCAAGCATCAGCAAACCCAAATCTTCAATAGGTACACTCCCTTTTACAGCTTGGGTAGTGGGGTCTGTTATTTTGAGTTGCTTATCTTTCAACTTCAAATGGGTAGGATTGCCGATGTAAATAGAACGGTATAACATAGTTTAAAGGGTGTTTATTGGTTTTTAAAAAGATTTCTATGCTTTGGTGATGTTTCCTAGGCGGTCTACTTTTAGTTTGATACAGACCTCTTTTATCATTGTTCCTAGAATATCTCTCTCCATTTTATTCAATGGTGAATATTCTATTTTATTTACAATAGGGGTTGCTACTGCTTCTTGTACAAAAAAACACTGATTTCCTGTAAAACTCACTGTTTTATAAATTCTTTCTTTCTGTTCTTTGCTGAGATTATTAAAATCTATTGTCTCTGCGATTTCTCCTTCCATAGGCACATATACCAAATCGTTAGGCGAAAGACTAAACAACAATGGTTCTCCTTTTTCATTGCGCTCAGGGACAGAAGGAAGTCCTTGTTTTTGTCGTTCAATTACTTCGTTGAGAGGGATCGTTGCATAAGTGCGTTTTCCTTTGCCTTGATATACTCCAAAAAAGAGATTCGTTCCTTTGGCTGCTTCTACATATTTAGTAGCTTTAGCGCCCGTTTCTCCAAGAGGAAATTTACTTCCTTCTTCAAAAATACGCACTTTATAAATGGGCTGATGTTTCTTGCCATCGTTGTATTGGGCAATATTTTTGTTGAGTTCTTCTAATCCTTCTGCTGAAAAAGCTACTTCTGGACTTCCTTTATATTTCAGATAGTTGAGCAATATTTTCTGAATGCCCGTATCGGTAATACTACTGATAATCTTTTCTGTAAAGGTTATATCTACTGATTTTCGGGTAGCTGTAAGTATTTTATCTTTACCTATTTTTCTATCCAAAACAATTTTACCTGAAACAGTTTCTTTATGTAAAGGCTTTCTGATAGCCCAATTAGTTCCTTCTTGTTTTACTTTCTTTTTTACAAGTACACCATTTTTTTCTTCCCATTTTTCGTAATAGTTGGTAGCTTTATTAATCACTCTTAGGTTTTGTTTAAAACTTACTACTATATGTTCGAGGGCTTCTTGTGCTTCTTGAGTGAAAGTACTCCAAGGTTTCTTGAATTGCCAGTTATTATTCTTTTTCTCACAGAGGATGGTGCGAAGGTCTATGCGAGATTGTTGTTTTTCTTTTTTATCCTTGCTCTTATCCAATGCGTGTTGGTTATTCATATAATTGATGTGCTCTCTCGTAGCACAAGCAATCACTAAGGCGTCCATAGCGTGATGACGGTGGTCTATGCGTTTCTTTTGGAAACCTTGACTATACTCTATTGGAACCGTAGGTAGATTTTTTTGAAATCTGTCGTTATACGAGGTAAATAGTTGTGTTTGAGTAAGCTGGTTCATTCGCTCAAAACGAGGAAGAATAAGCTCGTTCCATACATCATTAAGTCCCCAATCTTGTTTGAGGGCAGTAGTAATTTTACCTGTACAAGGTATTATATTTTTAGAGTTTACCCCCTCATCTTTTTCATCTGAACGCACTATTTTAGAAAGTATTTCTGAAATATACTTACTGATGTAACGAGTGTCATTTAGCTGGCGAGCGACCATTTTTTCAGGTATCTCATTCAAAAGGAGCTTTTGCTGTTTAGCTGAATTGTTAGCGTAATGTTTCTTCACAAACTCTTTGTATTGTTCTTCTGTGAAGATAGTAACTTCTTTATTAGCTGTTATGCGCACCTTCTCACCGTGGTGATTCTGGATAAATTCTAATCCTAATTGATTTGTTTTTAGCTTATTTACAGCCGATTCGCATATTACCTTATTGGATAAACTATCGTCGTAATAACGGCTTTGCGGAATGATGTGTTCTATTTCATACTCCTCAGTAAATAGTTTTGTAAGTGAAATCACCTCTCCCGTATAAGGCGATTTATACTTTTGTTCTAACCAGAGCTTGTAGCGTTGTATCTCAGGGGTGGTAGGCTCAGCTTTTTTACGTATTTTCTGAATATCTTCCTCTACTTCATCGGTAGCACTAAACACACCTTCTTCATAGATTTTAAGCAGTTCTTGCTGTACAGGCGAATACGGACGCACGTTTTGTATGCTTGCATCTTCTTTTAATTCGGCAAGTAATTTCTTAATGCGTAGGTTGGTATTTTCATTCTCTTGATTTCTATTGGAAAGTTGTTTTCTTTCTTCGGCTGTTTTTTTGAGTTCTCTACCCAGTTCTATATGTATTTCATCAAAGAAATTCGCTTGTCCCCCGCCGTATCGTTGCCAAATATCTCTTACTACGCGTAAAGTTTCGGTAATTACTTGCTCTACTATAGGATTTCTAAGTGAATGTTGCTTGAAATCTTCTAAATATGCTTCTAAATCATTCACTGAAGTCCATTTTTCTATGTCGGCAGCTTCGGCGTGACGGTTATAGACTACATACTGTGCCAACCAAAGCGGTAAGCCTTGAAAGCAGGTCTCACTATTGAGCTGATACTTCTCTGCTTTTTCTCTAATGATGGTACGGATTTCGTCATTTGCTACTCCATTGATAAGGTCGTCTATACGTTTTTGAGTAGATACATCAATGCGATTAAAGTCCCAATGATTGCCAAAACGCATCAGAGGGAGCAATTTTTTAATTGCTTTTTCGGAGAAACTACCATATTCATTAGGATAGGGTTTGAAGTTCTTGAAACTATCTACAAACGATGCTTCGTCTAATTGATATTCCTGAGCAAATTTCTTTAATGCTTTTTCAAATTCAACTTTGTCCTTCACCGAATATAACAAATGCCACAATCGATACGTTATATCAAAGGTTAGAAAATTGGCAGGGAGTCCTTCTACTTTTTGCAAATACTGCTGAAGTTCATAGCCTGTTTCATTCATAGGGTATTTTTTGGAAGAGTTATCCGCCGCATCATACACATAGTTCCAGCGATAAGTAGTGAGCCATTTTTTAAGCTCGCTTTTAGCTACTTTGTCTTTAATTTGAGGATTTTTTGCAAACAAAAAGTATTTCAGTAAACTTTCATTATCTATTTCTTTTTGAGACATCAAGAAGTTGAAGAGAGCCTCATTGTCTTGGGCTGTTTCGATAAACTCAGCAGTTACCTCACGGTCGGTTTCTATTTCGTAAATTCTCAAGTTTTGTAGCCATTGCAACACTCTAAACTCTTGGTAGTAAGGATTAGATTTGGCACATACTTTTATAGGAGTGTCTTTGCGCTCATTAGTTTCCTTATCTATATACGAACGCTTTTCTAAGGTACAATTGGCAATAGTAGATTTTTTGCTACGCAATGGGCGTTGGTAGAAAATGATATCTTCTACAAACAGATGAAGGAAATCTTTTGATAGTAGATTTTGCTGTTGAGTCTCGTTTTTGCGATATAATTCTCTTATACAGTCTGCCAATAGGGTTTCAGTGAACAATTCTGGTTGAAGAGCTATTTGTTTAGCCAAAATAGCCTTTAGTTCGTCTTTATAGTACTTCCTTTCAATAGTACGAACTAATTTTCCTTTTATTTTCTGATTAGGGTTTTGTAACAAATGGTCGTAGATATAAGCACCTACAGTTTTTCCAGAAAAATCAATATCGTGCTCTGTTTTCTTTTTGAGTAAATTCCAATCATTTTCATCAGGGGCTCTGAAAGAACGTTTTTCTTTCCCTTCTTTGTCTAATTTAATTGTCCCATCGTCATTAAGGTCGGTAGTAACAATGAAATCACGTGTTTTTCCCTTCCAGTCGTCCAATGGAATTTTACTCGTGCGACGGTATATCCAACCATTTTCCAAACGGATTGTATACCAAATCTCTCCTTTTTTATTAGGAGCTTCAGCCTCTACATCTACAACTTCTAAGGAGTGAAAAGCAACTTCCTTGTTAGGGTTTTCTGTTTCTTCCTCCCCTCGCAACTGGTAGTACCCTCTTTTCTGATTGAAATGAAGTATAAGCCAAGCTAATTCTTGTTGGGTAATTTTTTGTGAAAGAGCTTTTTTACGAAGGTAATAAATTGTCCAATCATAAGGGATTTTACTCTCTTCGCCATTAGATTTCTTGTAGAATAACTGAGGTTGATATTTTTTGAAATCCTCAATCATCTCATTGAAACTATTCATAAAGATAAAATTCCCATTGTTATAAGCTATTTTGGGTTCAGCATTATCTATAAATTTACCATATCTTTTGGTAAAGTCTATTTGTGAATCATAGTGAGGAGGTAAAAAACCTAATATGTGAAGTACTCTATGAAGTCGCTCACGGCGAAGTAAATGCCGTTCTCTCAGACGACGTGTATTGCGATAAGTAGTTCTTTCGGCAGTTTGAGAAACTGTATTTCCCCTCTCAAAGTCACCTAATATACCCTGATCCATAGGAATAATCCTACTACCAGTAGCAATAATTTTTCCTTGTTTGTTTTCAAAATCTTGTTGTACAAAAGCCCAACCGATAGAGTTTGAGCCCAAATCTAAGCCTAATATGTGTTTCATTGGTATAATGCTTTTAGAAAGGACAAATGTAATAAAATTTTTTATATAAAAATATTTGCACATTAAAAATATTATACCTACTTTTGTCGCAGAATTTGAAAGCAATTCACAATAAGGATGATTCCGTTGTGAAAACATCTAGCGCCTCGACTATCTTCGGGGCTTTTTTTATTCCTTATTTTTTGTATCTATAAGAATAGTTACAGGACCGTCATTACACAAGGCTACTTGCATCATCGCCCCAAACTGTCCTGTGGGCACTCGTTTTCCTAACAAACTTTCCACTTGCTTTATAAACGTCTCATAGATAGGAATTGCAACTTCTGGACGTGCTGCTTTTATATAGCTGGGGCGATTGCCTTTTTTAGTAGAGGCGTGCAAGGTGAATTGCGACACGATAAGCACTTCTCCTCCTGCATCTTTTACCGAAAGATTCATCACCCCATTTTCGTCGTCAAAAACGCGTAAATTCACTATTTTAGCCGATAACCACGCTATATCCTCATTGGTATCGCTATCTTCTATACCTACCAATACTAATAAACCTTTATTGATAGAAGCTACTGTTTGCTTATCTATATCCACCGATGCGTGAGTTACACGCTGAATAACTACTCTCATAAAATATCTTTTTTTATTACTCTCCAAGCCCTTCTGAGTTTCTCTCTCAGATTTGTTAATATGCTGTTTTCTCCTCATCAGCAGAAGCATTCCACTTACATCTTCCTTCTTACTTTGCCAAAAGAATCATCATTATATCTTCTTTCCTTCTCCTTAGCTTCACTTTAAATTCGTCTTGAGTTCGTCTTTTCTTCGTTCATTGTTCGTCTTTTCTTCGTTCATTGTTCGTCTTTTCTTCGTTCATTGTTCGTCTTTTCTTCGTTCATTGTTCGTCTTTTCTTCGTTCATCGTTCGTCTTTCCTTCGAATAAACCTCAAATTCCAAATACCTCTCCTACCCTACATTTTTTTTACTATTCATTGTCCATTCAAAAAACTTTTAACTCTTAACTACTTATACACCTTTTCCATAACAATCGTACAAGATTCTCCTGCCAATTCTCCTCACCTTTTGCTAATTATCACCTATCCGCGTGCCTCGCATTGCCTATCGTGCTACGACATTCTGAGACATAATCTCTCACATACCTACCTCCAAGCATTCACTAACATCTTTTACATCGAAATCACACTATTCTTTGCAAATTAACACATTATCCGATAGTACTTTCACTCTATCACCATACGATTGTATCTCCCTAACAAAGTCTGGTGTAATTTTTAAGCGCAGTTTGAGTACAATCTCATTGTCAGTTTCTCTCACTACCTCTTGCGAAGAATGCAGAGGCATCGCTTTGAGGTATTCCGCCGGATTAGGCATAAAAACTGAGTCATTGGGCAATTTTTTAAAGGCAAGCACCACCTCTTCTGCTTGTGCGTGCTCACTATCTACCCACGCCCCAAAACTATCGTCGAAAAAACACTCCACACCCTCAGGTACAGCGTGCTGATATTTAATATCTTTGCTGTCATCTAAATGGGTAATCCTATCCAAGCCAAACACCCGTAGCGCTTCCTTCTCTACATCCCACGCCAACACATACCAACGTCTTTGTGCCTCTTTTAGCAAATAAGGCTCTATCGTACGCACCACCGGTTGTTGGTTTTTATCCCAAAACTTATAATAGTGCAACTTTATCTGACGATGTTCTTTAATAGCCCTAAGCAAGGGTGAGAGATACTCCGTCCCCGCAGGCAATCGCCTATCAAACTGAATAACTTTAGAAAGATTACCGTAATTTTGCAAAGCTCTGAACACATCAAATGCCTCGAAGAGGTTTTGGGTATAGGAGTCATTATCTTCTGTGATTTCGTATGCTTTAAGAGATTTGTTAAACTTAATAATTATATGGTAAACTTCTTTAATAATTTGAATATCACGTTGTAAAGTACGTTTAGCAAGAGGTTGCCCCTCTGTATTCTCTATACTTCTCTCCCAAGCATTCTCTAATTCTTCACTAGTACAGGGTTTGATACGCAATCGTTCAACAATAAAACGATGCCTTGAAAACATTTTCGATAAACTCATTTTCAATATTTTTTCAACAAAAGTATAAAGTTTTTTCAAAACGACAAGTTGTTGCGTCCTATTATTATATTTTTGCTTCCGAAATAAAAAAACAAGGCAAAAGGACGTACCTATCATTTTATTTTGTATATTTGCTGGCAGAAACTCATAAAACATATTTTATAGTAAAAACCAGATAAACACAAAATAAACATATTAGTAGCGTTTCGCTTTTATTTTCTAAGCTCGAAATACGACCAATTTTTCAATAGTGTACAGAAAGTAAAGACGGAAGCGTTCGCGTATGCGGGCGTTCCTTTTGCTTTACACTATGCCTTTGGTCGGGCAACGAGCTAAGTAAAACGGGATGCCCGCAAACTATTTTTGTAAAACATTGGGGAAGCCGAAAACCATATAGAGTAGGCACTCACTAAAAACTATATTTAATTATGAGTTTAATGGTCACTATGGGAAAAGAGCTTATTCGTATCTGTCCCACTAATGCAAAAAAAATTGAACGTTCAAACAACAATGGAGGCACTTGGTACCCTCGTTACACAGCAACCTCCTTTACTTTTCAGGACTTATTAGTTTCTGGAAATGAACTTTTAGCTCAAACCGACAAAGGTTTGTACTATTCTAATAACAATGGTACCTCTTGGTACAAACGAGGTTAAAAACAACTGAGGAGGTTGCTTTAAGGGTAACCTCCTCTTACCAAACGTTTGCAAAATTAAACCATTCAAACAACAATGAAAATACAAAATAACAACTTAAGAAGCCTCGAATCGCTTTACCTCCCTATAATGTGGAGCCTAATACTTTCTTTGCTAACAAAAAAGTACAAATTACTTACAAAGAATACGAGGCAGAAAGAAGAAAGTAATGAAGTTCCATACAACGAAAACATTTTTTCTTGCATTGAATATGATTCAGAAGGAAATGAAAAAAATAAACTCATACGCAATTACTCTCCTAATGGAGAATGGGAAACTATTTTCTATCATAATGGAAAGCCCAGCCATATCATAAGAAAAGAATGTACTATTCTGTAAATAATAACTTTTTAAAACAATAACAATATGAGCAATAAAAATGCTTCTTTTTACATAGAGAATATTCCAGCTAATAAACACCTTGCTAACAAAACTATTGAGATAGTTTATAAAGAGTATGAGGCAGTAACTAATACTGAAGATAATACTGTTGAAATAGGAAAATTTTTAGAAAAGAAGAGAGGTTATGGCCCTTACTTTTTTGCAGAATTATTAGATTACTGCCTTCGCATTGCACGTTATGCCCCTAACCCTCCATACGTAAAGAAAATATTTGACAGAAGTTTACGTCATTTTACAACATTCACTCATAAATCAAAAATTGTGTATGATGAAAAAGGACTAATCAAATCTTATCTCTTGGATACTTTCGCCTTCAGAAATATTCTCTTCAATTTTCAATATAACACAAAAGAACAATTAGCCCAATGGACGGCAACTATTGAAGATAGTGTAATACACACTCGAAAATTCTTCTACTACGAAAATGGAATGCTCCAGAGAAGAATAAAAGACTGCTGTGGCTATAGCGAAGAATGGAGATATGATAAAAATGGGGAACTTTTGCAATATATCCAGAATTGGGGTAAAGATATTAAAACTATAAATTACGACCCTAATGAAAAAGAAGAAGAATCAGACACCGATGAACTTATTGAGTATGATGAAACAGGTGCTAAAATAGTGTATCACGAAAAAGGCAATAAAGAAGTGATTCATTATGACGAAAATGGTAGAATCGTAGAAATAAAGTTTTTTGAAATCTATTACAAAGATTTTAGAGTTGAAAAAACTATCACCTACAAATTTTTCGACGGAAAAGTAGAACGTACCACTATCAATGCAGATAGAGAAAAAACAGTAATTCTCTTTAAAGATATTGAACGAAAAAAAATGGAGTACTATACTACTGATTTAGAAGGAAAAAATAATATTCTCCTCTTTAGAGATGTTAAATACAAAAAAGAACCTGACGATTCCTTAGACTATGATAAATATGATGAGAATGTATTTTCTTGTACTCAATATGACGAAAATGGTAATGAAACAAAAAAATACATTCGTACTTATTTCGAAAATGGTTTATGGGAAACAGTTTATTATGAAAAAGGAGTACCTAAGAGTATTATCAGAAAAGAATATAACATTTTTAAAAACTTAAATTATATGTACACACAAGCATTCAAAGAGGCAGTAGCCTACTGTAAAGCCAACAATCTATTTGTAGGGTATGGCAACCCTAATGGTAAAGTTTTAGTAATCGGCAAAGAAGCTGCACACATTCCCCAAGAAGAGACTACCGAAAATTTAGAAAAGAAGAAAGAAGAACTCTTCCAAAGTAATGTATCTCAATGGGAACACATACTCTCTACCAATGAAGTACCTAACTACGATGGTGAGCGTCCCATCTCTCACGAAAATCCCTTATATGCTTATGGCAATCAGTTTAACAAAAGGGATATAAGGAAAAAAGGAAAACCTTACAATGGTGGTACAAGTAGTACCTATTTAAACTACGAAAAGCTCTACGAACAGCTATTTTTACAAGGAGAAAAACTTGAGAAAATCAACTTTCAAAAAGAGTTTTTCATCACCGAGTTCAGCGACTATCCTACTAAAGAAAGCTACAAAAATGAGGATATAGAAGCTCTTAGAAAACAGTCTATAGAAGAGCGTAAACCTCTCTTTGCAATGCCTTTTTTCAAAGAGTTCCCTATTGTAATTATAGCAGCAGGTAATTATCCAAGCCGTTACCACATTAATTTAGAACAAACTTTTGATGTCGTTTTTCAAAAGGAAATAAAAGTAGGAAGAGACCGCTATTTCTTACACTTTAGTAAGGATAACAAACGTATTCTTATCCATACTCGACAATTAAGCAATAGCTTTTCTCGAGAACTAATACCTGCTATTGTTAAAGAAACTAAAAAGTTTTTAAAGTAAAAATTTTATTAACAACAAAAAAAGAGCAATTCTTTATCAGAATTGCTCTTTATAAGAAGGCGGCGACATACTCTCC
>NZ_AJZR01000002.1:0-47916 GCF_000271925.1 Capnocytophaga sp. oral taxon 412 str. F0487
GGGTAAGGTACAAGGTGTCTTTTGTACGACTGAGGGCTTTAAAAGTGGTTTTGAGAGTTTCATAACCTAACATTTTTATAGTTACGCTGTCATTAGTAGAATAAAATACAAAGAGCCCGTCGTCATTGGTAACGGTGTAGTCGTTGGCATTATGAATTGTAGCAGCCCGTAAAGGGGCTTTGGTATCTTTATCTGCAAGATACTTTGAGGTAGTGTGCTGTGCCACTACGCATTGACTACAAACCAAAGCTATACATATAACTGCTTTCATATGAATTATTTTATTATATTTTTGCGCCAAAGGTAGTAATAATTAGTTAATAATATACTCTTGCACGAGAAGCTTTTGCTAAAGATTTTCCCGAGTTTCTCAAAACTCAAAGTCATAAACTGCCTATCGTGTTACAATCGCCCGTGCGGCTCGCACTTGCCTGTGTGGCTCACACTTGCCTGTGTGGCTCACACTGCCTATCGTGTTGCGATCTACGGCTTAAATAAGAAAAAAGCTCCTCATATAGGAGCTTTTTCTGAAAGAAATTTCAAACACAAATACAATGTAAAAGTCTCTAACTAATATGTGAATTCTATTGTTTTTACTTCTTTACCGTTTTCCTTTACAGTAGCTTTAAGTGGGTATTCAGTTTTAAAGTAACTGTAAGCGGTTTCTTGCTCGTAACTGCGTCCTGTTGCATCAGAGTCCTTCACTGTTTTTTTGGTAATGTTGTTTCTGGCGTATTGTTCATCTAAGAACACTTCGGGGTGAGTAGCTCTATAAGACAAATGCAAAAACCAAGGATTGGTTCTACCATCATACTGGTAGGTTGTTACCGAAGTCTTATTACCTGCTGTGTGAGTGTGTTCTCTTACCGTTTCGTTGTAGTTCAACACATAAGTATCTGTAGCAGTAGTAGTAGCGGTACTCTTCACTCCACTCGTTTCAGTGTATTCGCTTGTTACAGCCTTTATCTCATTGAGTACTTCACGGTTGTAGACTACCACTGTATACTTAGTTACATTAGCCGATAACTTTTCACTTTTAGTATGTTTTTTTAACCTGCCGCCATCATACTCATACTCATCTACGGTTGGCAAACTCTCTTTACCTACCACAGTAGTTGTTTTCTTAAGCAAGCGTCCTCTTTCACTGCTATACTTGTCATACACAACTTCCTCTTTTTTTACATTGCCTTCTGTATAAACCGTTTTGATAGGAAAAGTACCGTCATACGAAGTCTCGTACACTTTTTCCACAGTTCTGCCGGTGCCATCTGTCACTTTTATTGTGTGTTTGCGTACCAATCCTAATACATTTTGTACATACTCAAAAAGTTGCTCAGTAGTTTGTGTTTGGGTACCTTGTGCAGGTAGGGTCGTCTCCACTATCTTATCTGCAAAATAGATAGGATCTGAAGGTGGTAAATCGTCGCCTTTATCACAAGCTGTGAATAAGCCAACTGTCGAAAGTAATAAAATAACTCTTTTCATTGTATATAATTATTTTGAAGATTATCTATGTTTGTAATGCTCGTACTTTCTGAAATCCGCACGAGTCTTTCCAAGCCAAAGACTTATATGCTACTTTTAATATGTGTGCCGTGTTACTCTCCTTATAAAATAACTTTTGTGCTAAAACACTGCAAGACACACTTGTTTACATCATATTTATACTAATTCTACTATCAAAAATCTTGCCATAAAGCTCTTTTTCTCCTAAAAATAACCTCTTTTTAACATTTATTCGGTATACCCCAAGCCTTCTCTCATCGTTTTTTAGTAATTCCTGCAATTTCTACCTCTTTTTACCTTTTACTCACTTTCCCAACTGTGAGCCCTCGCTGACTTTACCTTTCCTTTTACGCCTGTGCGACTCGCACCTTTTACTTGAAAATAGGCGCTTTCACCCCTTCTCCAAAGCAAATATCCCCCGTAAATACAACCGCTTCGTCCCATAACCCTTCGTCGATAAACTGCTGTAGCGTATAAGCCCCTCCTTCCACAATCATACTTTGTAAATTCATTTCATACAGTTTAGCACAAATTTGTTCCAAAGGTTTATGCTTAAAATCTATCGTGAAAAAATCAGTGTGTATCATCTCCGGAACAGACGTCTCTTCAGTAAAAAACAAAGTAGTTGTACGGTCGTTCCATACCGCAAATTCCTTCGGACTACGTAACTTCGGGTCAATTATTATCCTCACAGGATTGCGCCCATACCAGCTCCGGCTGTCCAACGAAGGATTATCCGCCAATACCGTTCCTACTCCCACCACAATACCCTGTTCCTCAGTGCGCATTTGGTGTGCTGTCTGGCGCGCATAAACGTCGCTAATCCAGTGCGGAGCAACCTCCTCTTTATGCAGGGGAGCTATAAACCCATCACGCGTTTCAGCCCATTTTAGGATAATATAAGGGCGATGTTTTTCGTGAAAAGTAAAAAACCGCTTGTTCAGTTCCCTACATTCAGCCTCACACACCCCCACTATCACCTCACACCCTGCATTGCGCAGTTTTTCAATTCCTTTGCCGTGCACTTTCGCAAAAGGGTCGATAGTGCCAATCACCACCCGCCCTATCTTGTGAGCAATGATAAGGTCAGCACACGGAGGCGTTTTCCCAAAATGGCAACAGGGTTCTAAACTCACGTAAATCGTACTTTTCGGTAGCAGACTCTTATCCTTTACCGAGGTAATCGCCCGTACCTCAGCGTGTGCCTCACCCGCTTTCTGGTGCCACCCCTCCCCTATGATATGCCCTTCGTATACGATAACACTACCTACCATAGGGTTCGGATAGGTACTTCCTAAGCCATTATAAGCCAACTGAATGCACCTACGCATATACCATTCATCAACAGTTAATTCTGAGGTTGTCATAAGAAAAAAAATAACTTTTGGCGCAAAGATAATAAAATAACTCCTAAGTATAAAAATGATAAAATGTTTTATACAATTTTAACAATTCATAACCCATTGAGAATAAACAATCTATATAGCATTTCTATACCAATCGTCCAAGATTCGTATAAGCTTCCTATAAGCTTTCTATAAGCTAAGAGCACTTTTTCCATAGTTTTCTTTCATCTCGGTATTTTACGATATTATTTTAATATATTTTGATATCTTCCGAAAACCCCAATAAGTTACCCCTCTGGCATTATTTAGTTTTTTTAGTATTTTTGGCATTAATCAGTATTATTGGCATTATTGGCATTTTTTGGCATTAAAAAATAATTTCGTACCTTTGCCTCCTCATTAACCATTAACCTCTAACCACTAATCATTAAAAGCAATATGCCCCATTATTTCTCTTCCGATTTTACACTCGGAATCCTTGGCGGAGGTCAGTTAGGCAAGATGCTCCTTACCGAAACCCGCAAGTTCGATATCACCACCAAGGTGCTCGACCCCTCCCCCGATGCTCCTTGTCGCATTGCCTGCAATACCTTTGTGCAAGGCAACCTTACCGACTTTAATACCGTGTATAACTTTGGTAAAGACGTAGAAGTACTCACTATTGAAATCGAAAACGTAAACGTAGAAGCCTTAGAGAAACTACAAACCGAAGGGGTAAAAGTATATCCCAGCCCTCAAACTATCAAGAATATCCAAAATAAAGCCACTCAAAAACAGTTTTATGCCACTCACGGTATCCCTACCGCTCCTTTTCAAGTCTTTCAAAATACCGAAAGTCTGAAAAAGGCAATCAATGAGCAACAGCTCTCTTTGCCTTTCGTTTGGAAGTCAGCACGCTTCGGGTACGACGGTAATGGCGTGAAAATCGTCCGCCAGCTCATCGACCTAAATCTTTTACCTAACAACCAGTGCATTGCCGAAAGTTTAGTGCCTTTCAAAAAGGAATTGGCAGTAATCGTAGCCCGTAATGCAAAGGGTCAGGTGCGCACCTACCCTGTGGTAGAAATGGAGTTCCACCCCGAAGCCAATCAGGTGGAGTATGTGCTCTGCCCTGCGCGTATTGAAGAGGCTGTCGCTCAAAAAGCACGTACTATTGCAATACAAGTAGCCCAAGCTTTTGAAGTAGTAGGACTCTTAGCCGTCGAGCTCTTTCAAACAGAAAACGATGAGATTTTGGTAAACGAAGTCGCTCCTCGCCCACATAACTCAGGGCATTACAGTATCGAGGCAACTTATACCAATCAGTTTGAGCAACACCTACGCGCTATCTTAAACCTGCCCTTAGGAAGTACTGAAAGTAAGGTCGCAGGCGTAATGGTGAACCTTGTAGGGGCAGAAGGCTTTCAAGGGAAAGTAATGTATGAAAACATCGAACAGATAATGGCAATGGAAGGCGTAACCCCCCATATCTACGGCAAAAAAGAAACACGCCCTTTTAGGAAAATGGGACACGTAACCATTGTAAACCCCAATATCAACAAAGCACGCCAAATAGCCGAACAAGTAAAGAACACCATACGCGTAATCGCCTAATATATAGACCGTCTCATATTCCCCCTTGGGAGGTAGCCAGCGACAGCTGGGTATGTGTAAAGGGGGGAGGTTTAAATTATATATAACAATATGGGAAGCAAAAACAAACTCAAACGATTTGAAGAAAATAAAACCTTTGCCAATGTAATCCAACCTTCACGCGAAGAGCTCCTTAACGGTGCTTTTGCCTATAAAGGTCGGTGGAACGAACTCTTTTTTAAGAACAATCACCCTATTGTCTTAGAATTGGGTTGTGGTAAAGGTGAATACTCAGTGGGCTTAGCCAAACGCTACCCTCAGAAGAATTTTATAGGTATCGATATCAAAGGAGCACGCTTTTGGCGAGGTGCTAAAACTGCTACTGACGAAAATATTACCAATGTAGCCTTCTTGCGCACCCAAATAGAACTCATCGAATGTTGTTTTGCCCCTCAGGAAGTAAGCGAAATATGGATTACCTTCCCTGACCCTCAAATCAAATACAAGCGCACCAAGCACCGCCTTACAAACGCCGATTTTCTAACGCGGTATCAGCATATCCTTGCACCTGAGGGTTATATTCACCTCAAAACCGATAGTGAGTTTATGCACGGCTATACGCTAGGATTGTTACACGGAGCAGGGCATAAAGTACTCTATGCCAATCACAACATCTATAACAGCGACGGTGTACCCGAAGAAGTAACCGAAATTAAAACCTTTTATGAGCAGTTCTATTTGGAGCAAAACAAACCCATTACCTACATTCGCTTTCAGATAAAAAAAGATAATAATTAACATTAAAACCTCTAAAAAGTCTCTTTTGCATCGTACTTCCCCCTCTTTGAGGGGGTTAGGGGGAGGTTCTCCCTGAAGAGCTGAATATGTGACGAACCTCAACCGAAGAATCATCAAACAACCATTAACCATTAATCATTAATTATATTATCCAATGAAAAAACTCATTTCCCTTACATATCCGTATCTCATCATTGCTGTGTTCTTCGCAATCATCTCTTGTGATAAGCATAATAATACTGAGGATACTTCGCAAAAAGAAAACTCCAAAAAAGAAGAACCTAAAAAAGGAGACAGTTCTTTATTAGCTTATTCCAAACCTTTCTATCTCTTTACTGAAACTAAGGCTTATGAAATGACTAAGCAAGAAAAAGACCCTTACTTAAAGAAACTCTATTACCAAATAGCCGCTACTCCCACAGCTGAATGGTTCGAAGGCGTAAAAGCCTTCGACGATAGTACCTTAAAACGGCTCATCGAAGGCGCAAAGGCACAACAAAAAACACCTATCATCACACTCTACGGCATTCCTTATAGAGATTGTGGTTCGTATTCAACCGGAGGTCATAAAACGGCTGCTTCTTATAAAGAGTGGATAAATCGCACCAGTACTATTATTGGCAAAACCCCTATAATAGTGATTGTAGAACCCGATGCCCATAACTTTTGTTCAAAGAAAGGCTGGAAATACAACGATGCAAAATACAAAGAACGCGCTGAACTCCTCACTTATGTAGGAAAAACCTTTGCTGATAACAACCCGAATGCGTTGCTGTATTTGCATATTGGCGGAACAGAACTCAAACAAGAAGAAGCTGCCCAAGCGGTAATAGATGGCGGTATCCGGTATATGCGTGGCTTTGTTACCAACGTCGCCGACCACAGAGGGACTCCTCGGGCTGAAAAGTGGAGCGAAGAGTTCGTACAAACGCTCCAAAAGAAAGGCTTAGGCACAAAATACTACGTGATAGACACCTCCCGCAATGGTATCGATAGCCCTAAACAAACCAATAAGGCTTATTATTACAGTTGTAACAATTTCAACGCCGCTTTAGGAGTACGCCCTACCACCAAAACCTCTGCTCCTCACGCCGACGCTTATTTGTGGATTAAACATCCTGGCTTATCCGATGGTCTTTGTGCCAATGGCGATCCTGAGGCAGGCTCTTGGTATCCCGCAGTAGCAAAATCATTAGTGCAAAAAGCTATTGAAAAAGGAATTATAGAAGAGTGGAAAGTCCCTAACAACTTTTAAATTATCTTACTAAATAACTATGTTACATTCTCAAATTATAGGCGAAGGCACTCCCTTCATTATCCTGCACGGTTTTTTGGGTATGTCAGATAACTGGCGTACTTTGGGGCTCAAATATGCCGAAGCGGGCTTTCAAGTGCATTTAGTAGACCAACGCAATCACGGTCGTAGTTTTCACAGCCCCGATTTCAGCTATCCTCTAATGGCACAAGATTTGCTTGCATATGCTGACGCTCACGGATTGAAAGTCTTTCACCTGATGGGGCATTCTATGGGAGGCAAAACAGCAATGCTTTTCGCTACCGAACACCCCGATAGAGTGCTTTCTCTCATCGTTGCTGATATGTCGCCTAAATTCTTTCCTGAGCATCACGGAGCTTGTTTACAAGGTTTAGCGTCCTTAAATTTCGATGTGATACATTCACGTACCGAAGCCGATAAAGCTCTTTCGGCTTATGTAAGCGATATAGGAGTGCGACAGTTCCTACTGAAAAACCTTTATTGGGAAACCAAAGACCGATTGGGCTTGCGCCTGAATCTCCCTGCTTTAATTGAGAATGAAAGCGAGATAGGAGCTGAACTCCCTGATAGTAACGTGTTCGAGGGTAAAACACTCTTTCTAAAAGGAGAGTATTCTGAGTATGTGATGCCCGAAGACGAAGCCCTTATTCGCACTCACTTTCCGCACGCTATTATCGATACGGTGAGCAAGGCAGGACACTGGTTACACGCTCAAAACCCTACTGAATTTTACAATAAAACCATACATTTCTTATGCGATACTTTATAAGCTTATTCATCTCCGCAACCCTTGTTTTTGTATTGGGCTACCTAAATGTGGGTGCTCATATCGAGAACTTCTTCACAGCCCTCGTGGTAGCCTTTGTGCTCTCACTTCTCAATGGTATTGTACGCCCTATATTAGAGTTCATTGCCTTCCCTATTACCTTTATGACTTTTGGGCTCTTTTTATTTATCATCAACACTGTAATTGTGCTACTGGCAAGTAAATTAGTAGGTGGCTTTGTAGTACACGGCTTCTGGGGCGGACTGATGTTCAGCACTTGCCTTTCGTTAGCTCAGGCATTAGCTCTTGCTCCTCTTGGGAAAGTAAGAAACTAATTATTGCCAAAGTTGAAGTCACTCAAAAAACTTATCTTTCTTCAACTCTTAATTCTTAACCAAAATCCTCGTCTTTAAACCCTACCAAGTAGACCCTTTCTTTAGCACGAGTGATAGCTGTATAAAGCCATCGCAAGTAACCTTCATCTATGATATCATCAGGTAAGTAAGGTTTCTCCACAAACACAGCGTCCCATTGCCCCCCTTGACTCTTATGGCAGGTAATCGCATACGAAAACTTCACCTGCAAAGCATTGAAATAAGGGTTTTCTTTCACTTTCTGATATCTTTTATAAGCCGTAGGTTCATCAGCGTAATCAGCGAGTACTTCTTCATAAACCTGATTGCTTTGAGCTGGTGATAAGGCAGGAGCTTCACTGTTTAAGGTGTCTAATAATATAACCGTATCAAACGGAGGTACTTCGGGATAATCAATAAGCTGAGCCGATACCTCAGCAAAGCGGAAACCATAGGCTTCTGTGAAGTCATAAAGCTGTAACACCTCTATAATATCACCATTGGCAATAAAACTCACTTGCGAATTATCCTTACACCAGAAGTAATTATTCTTAACCACCATTAGCAAGTCTCCGGCAGCTATTTCGTCTTCAACGTCTAAAATCACCCTGCGTATTTGGTTGTTCCAAGCCACCGCGCGCTTGTTGGAGCGCACTATTACCGTAGTTTCTTCTGAACCATAATCGTCATACGCCTCACTGATAGCGTCTTGTATTTCAGCTCCGTCAGTAAGTCGTATTATATCAGGGTGATGATTTATCTTAAAAGCGAACTGTTTTTCAGCAAGCGAAGAGAAGATATGTTTGCGCAAACGGGTAGCATTGCGCAATATCCCCGACTTCCGTCGCTGGCGTACCACCTCAGTAAGCGTAACCGTAAGCACTTCTTTTTGAAACTGATATTCTAAATAAGGGATATTCAGTGCAGGACTTTCGAGGGTATTAACAGGAGGCAATTGCGCAGTATCGCCTATAAGTAATAGTTTGCAGTTTTTTCCAGAATACACAAAGCGCATTAAGTCGTTTAATAATGAAGGGCGCTCAAAGAGTTGATAGTCGTTATCAGCAATCATCGAAGCCTCATCTACTATAAATAAAGTATTTTGGAGCTTATTGGCACGCAGTTTGAAGGATACATCAGTACCATCAGCTTTGGAGTAATAAATATATTTGTGAATAGTGAAAGCCTGCCTTTGGGTGAAATAGGTCATCACTTTGGCTGCCCTACCGGTAGGTGCTAATAACACCGATTGGTGGTTTATGAGCGGTAAAGTACGGATAAGACAGTTGGTGATAGAAGTTTTTCCAGTTCCAGCAAAACCTTTTAGTAAAAAAAGTTTATCAGAAGCATCTGCTGAGAATAGATATTCTGTAATCTTTTGTAAAGCAACATCTTGCGAAGGAGTAGGCTCGTGTTTAAAGGCACTAATAAGGGCACTAAAAAAGGCTTTTTCGTTCATAATAAAAACAGTTCTGAGAGCAAAATTATAAAAAAAAGTTAAAATAATTTTTTTGTTTCAAAAAAAGATTGTAGTTTTGCGCAATACCAGTCAAGAAAGTTATTATTAATTTATAGAATTAAAACGATGAAAAAAATTGTAACTATTGCATTTTGGGCATTAGGTTTAGTATTTTGCTACCTAATTTACAGGTCTATCACAGGCCCTATTGAGTTCAAAAAAATTAAGGAGGAACGCTACACCGAGGTAATTAAGAAACTGAAAGATATCCGTGCAGCGCAAGATGCTTATTTGAGACTCAACGGCAAATATGCCGATAATTTTGATGAGCTTACTAAGTTCATCGAAACTGCACAATTTACTATTACTTCACAACGCGACACAAGCTGGAATGCTTTCGATGAGACTTTTAAAATTACGGTAATGCGCCAAGGTGTAGTTATTGATACTTTGGGGCACGTATCAGTAAAAGATTCATTGTTTAAAAACGATAATCGTTATTTGCATTTGCGCGATTTACCTCCTATCAAAGGTAAAATTCCTGGTCAGTTTATAATGAAAACAGGAGAAATTACCGACAAGAACAATGTAAAATCTTCCGTTTTTGAAGCGTATGTGCCTAAGAGAGTGGTGCTACAAGGTCTTGATGAAGACTTAGTAGAAAAAGAAATTGCAAAAACATCGGTAGAAGATGTAAGAGGTCCTAATATTAAAGTAGGTTCACTCGAAGAGCTTACTGTAAACGGTAACTGGCCAACTTCTTATGACGCAAAAATTGCAAAGCAATAATCAGTTTAAAACGTACTTTAAGGAATTGTCCATTCAAATAAACTTGGATGGACTTTCTTTTTGTGTGTTTAACCCTGTGCTCCTGTGTGTAGAGGCTATTTATAATTTTCCTATCAACTTCAGCTATAAGAGCAAAGAAGATATCGATAGGCAAATCTATTTTGTGATACAAAGTGAAGACGACCTCCGCCAAGATTTCGATACTATTAAGGTTTTACACAATACCCCTTCCTTTGCTTTTATCCCACAGTCTCTTTACGGCGGAAAAGACGAAATGCTGGAATACCTCAAATACAGTATAGATGTATCGGAAGCGGAACCCTATACCGTGGAAATTGATAGAATCATATCTATTGAAACGGTGAATGCTTATTTGCCCAATACAATAGTAAATAATTCACTACTTTCTTATTACGGTAGGTTCGACTACCAACACTTTGCTACCTCACTACTACGTATGTTCCTCAAACACTACTCTTCGCACGCTTTCGAAGTGATGTATATCTATGCCGAAGTAGGCTCTTTTTACTTTGTAGTGTTTAGAGGTAAAAAACTGTATTACTTCAATAGGTTCAGCTATGAAACCATTGAAGACTTCTTGTATTACATTCTTTTCTCTATTGAACAATTGGATATCGATACTGAGCAAGTGCCTCTTTATATCACAGGGGAAGTAGACCCTACAGCACTGTTTTATAATAAGGTAAGGCGTTATGTGAGGTATATTTACCTCCTAAAATACCATAAGGAACACTTTGCTACGGGAATGGACGAAGAGCTTATTCGTCGGAATTTTGTGCTCACCCAATCTTTTTAACCTATTGCTATGAAATTTTTGAATATATTGCGCAATACTTTTAAACTATACCAAAGTACTTTCGGAGTGCACCTTTTGGGCTCTCTTATTTTATTTACAGTAGTGTTTTTAGTTTACGCTTCTCTTATTACTACTATCTTCGGAATGCCTTTAGAGGATATCATTGCTCTACAAAGCAACCCCGAAAAGCTCATCGCTTTAGTCAGTAGCCGGAGTTTTGTTATTAAATTTTGGTTCTTCTCGTTACTTGTAGATGGCATCATTACCCCTTTTACAGCAGGTATTTACAAGAACTACGCGACGGTAATCCAAGGGGAACGCGCTACTTTGGGCAACCTATTCACTTATTATCGCGCTCCTGAAACAAGTGCTATTTTAAGCCACGTTATTCTGCAAATGTGTCTTAAAACTTTTATATTAGTAGGCTTTTCTGCCGTAGGAATGTACTCGTTAGGACTTGCCTTTAACACTATCATCTCGTTAGTATTTGTACTCACTATCCCGATTATTATTTTGGAAAACAAACCTCT
Organism: Capnocytophaga sp. oral taxon 412 str. F0487; assembly: GCF_000271925.1. Taxonomy (NCBI): domain Bacteria; kingdom Pseudomonadati; phylum Bacteroidota; class Flavobacteriia; order Flavobacteriales; family Flavobacteriaceae; genus Capnocytophaga; species Capnocytophaga sp. oral taxon 412. The sequence continues at coordinate 11,213 of NZ_AJZR01000002.1, forward strand.
TTTCAAGGCTATGGGAGAGAGTTATAGAAGAATAATGCTCGCACCTTTCACTGCCCTTATCATTACCTTCTTGGGTTGTGTTTTTGTGTTAGCAGGCTTTCTTTCTTTTGGTATAGGTATTGTCATTACCTTCCCGATACTTTTTGCGAGCATTTTCAGTATATACCTTTCAATAAATAAAAGGTAAATAATAATTTTCTGCTACTATTTACGCTACTTATACAGATGAAATAAGAAAAAGACAGTTAAAAATTAATAAAACAAATATATGAAAAAAGTAATGCTTTTGGGGCTCTTAACAATGGGCTCTTTTACTCTGAACAGTTGCGACGAATTGCAACAAGTTATGGGCAACACTACCCAAGGCGGTAGCGGATTTAATGTAGCCAGCGGACTCAAACAAGCCCTTGAAATGGGGGTAAGTAGTGGGGTGGATTTGCTGAGCAAAGACGGTGGTTATTTTAAAGACCAAGCGGTACGGATTCTATTACCCGAAGAACTCCAGAAGGTAGATAAAACTTTGCGTTCGGTGGGGTTAGGTTCTTTGGCTGACCAAGGGCTAAAAGTACTAAACGAAGCAGCTGAAAATGCTGTAAGCCAGGCGAAGCCTATCTTTTTATCAGCGATACGAAATATGACCTTTACCGATGCGATGAACATCTTAAAAGGTGACAATACCGCAGCGACTACCTACCTAAAAAACAGCACTTATAGTTCTTTGGAGACCGCTTTTGCTCCCAAAGTGCAAGCCTCGCTTAGTGAAGTAGGTGCCGATAAGGTATGGGAGAACATTATCAATAAGTATAACCAGATACCATTGGTAAAGCCCGTTGAACCGAACCTTACTAAATACGTTACCCAACAGGCTATCAATGGGTTGTTTGTGAAGGTGGGCGATAAGGAGAAGGAAATACGCACGAACATAGCGGCGCGCACTACCCCTTTACTAAAATCAGTGTTTGCGATGCAGGATAATAAATAATAGCAAATCCCTTATAATAATCGCCGTGTGGTATGAATACCGCACGGCGATTTTGTATTCCTATATACGCCGAACCTATACCGAGCACATAGTGGCTCTACAGTGGCTCTACAGTGGGTCTACAGTGGCTCTACAGTGGGTCTACAGTGGGTCTACAGTGGGTCTACAGTGGGTCTACACTGAACAATAATAGGTATTAAACTGAATAGCAGACGAATACATTTGCTACTTCATTTAATATCTTATAGCTTTGCACCACTAATCGACAAATTGACATATTGGTTAATTGATAAATTATGCTTATCTTTGCACTTCACATAAAAAGCATTAGCCGTTTGTACTAATGACTAAAAACTAACATCTAATATCTTACATTATGAGTTTTTTGAAAAAACTTTTCAATTTACATCAGGGGGAAGAGAAAAAGGAAAAAGTAATTGAAGATATCCTTAGCAATATCTCTTTTCGTGGTGCTAATCTATGGATTTTGGCTTGTGCTATCCTGATTGCTTCTATTGGGTTAAACGTGAATTCTACTGCTGTAATCATCGGGGCGATGCTTATTTCTCCTTTGATGGGACCTATCGTAGGGGCAGGATTTGCATTGGCTACTTATGATTTCGACCTGTTGAAGAAAACTGGCAAGAGTTTGCTCATCGCTACTGTGGTGAGTCTTATAGTATCGTTTATCTACTTCTATATCAGTCCGTTTAAAGATGTACAGTCAGAGCTTTTGGCGCGTACTTCGCCTACCATTTACGATGTGCTTATTGCCTTTGTGGGTGGGTTGGTAGGGGCTATCTCGCTAACGCGCGAGGATAAAGGTAACCCTATACCAGGGGTGGCAATTGCTACCGCTTTGATGCCACCGCTTTGTACAGCTGGATTTGGCTTGGCTACGGGCAATATTAGTTTTTTTTTAGGAGCTTTCTATCTATATAGCATCAACTGTTTCTTCATTGGGATTGCTACTTTCCTCATCATCAAATACCTAAAATACACTCCTAAAAACACGGGTAACGAAGCGCTCAACAAGCGTTTGCGCGTTGTTATCACCACATTGGTTATCCTTATTGTTACCCCTAGTTTGTATTTGGCATATAGTCTTTTGAAAGAGAAGGAATTCCACGAGAATGTAGCTCATTATATCTCTGCCGAGTTTGAAAACAGCGGTTATACCATTATTTACAAGAAAATACACTACAATACCTCACCTAAAACCATTGAATTGGCTTTTTTAGACAAGAAATTTACCGATGAAGAAGTAAAAACACTACAAAGCAACCTCAAAAACTTCAAATTACATAATACCGAACTCATCATCAGACAAAAAGAGTCGGATATTGACAAAGAGATATTATCGGAAATCAACAAAAACAAGGCGTCGCTTTCTAATAAAGACATAAAGATAAATCAGCTAAAAGAAGAGTTGGCGCAATACAAATATACCGACCCTACTTTTGCCAAAGAAATAAAAGTATTGTTCCCTAATATTGAGAGTTTTTATTTTGGAAAACTGACGGATTTTTCGGGAAAAGGCAACTCTTCTCTCACTACGGTGATGCTCTACACGCCTAAAAAAGAAACTGTGAAGGGTAAAGAAATCGCCAAAGAGGTAGATACTCAAAAATTGCAACAATGGCTCGCTGAGAAGTTTGGCGATAAGAAAGTGATTTGCAGATTAGCAGATTAGGGAATTAGAAAATTAGTATATTAGAAAATGAGAAAATGAAATCCCCGTGGTGTGAGCTGTATGGACTGTTAAATTAGCGTGAGTCCGACGTAAGAAAGGTGTAGCTTACGCTACAGAAATCTTATAAATCTTTAAAAAATCAAACAAATAGGTAGCAAGCTACCTTTAGACACATACACACATACTCTGCTATGCCAGCTCGCAGACTACACACAGATTACACGGATAGTCTTTCAATTGACAATTGATAATTGACAAATGTGATGGGTACGAATTAGTAGCTTTGCTATTGGATTTACACAGATTATAATACAAACATAGGCGTGACTTTGGTAGTTTTAAAAACTTTTAGATGGCTTTTGTTGAAACAGTTACTAACTAAATTCTTTAACGTAATATACTGGGATAAAGTAGTGATGCTTATAACTAAGCAATAGAGAAATAGGTTAATATCGAAAAAATCTTTTTGTTTAAAAGGTACAAAAGAAATAAAAAGAGCTGAATCTCTCTCTCAGAAGATTCAGCTCTAATTTTACAAGTAACAACTAAGGATTTGAAGAGTAACCTTGATTTTGTTTCATATTGCCATTAGCTCCCATTTCGGCATCTGGAATAGGAAATGAGTATTTATAGCTTCCATAGGTTACTGTTCCATAAGTTTGCAAGGCATCATCTACAAGAGGCATATCTTGTTTATTTCGTGCAATATCATAAAAACGGAAGCCTTCACCTGCAAACTCTTTTCGTCTTTCTAACAAAATATTCTCAAGAGTTGCCGATGTATAAGCGGTTGCTCCTCGTTTTGCAGGTATTAAATTCAGCTGAGCAAGGGCATTTGTAGTATCACCTAAGCGGAAAAGAGCTTCGGCATAGGTAAGCACTACTTCTTCATAACGAATAACAGGTATATCTTGTGCTCCTATGAGATCTGTTTGTTTTCGCATTCTGTAAGTTTTACCTGCTCTTATTTCAGAAAAGAGAGTTTTCCTAACATCTCCTGTTTCGTATTTTGAATACAAATCGTTGAGCATTACCACATCTCCATAAGAGCCAAAATAAATATTTCCTAAGCTATTGACTCCTGTATAATGACTATCACTATTGGCAATAGAAAAAATTTGATTTTTAGTATTATCAGTAGTAAAGGTTTTTGCAAAATCATCAGCTGCTGCAATATCCAAGCGAGAACCTTTGTTATCAATCACGTACTTAGCAGCATCACGAGCGGTTGCCCAATCTTCAAAGAAAAGAGCTACACGAGCTTTGAGTGCATAAGCTGCAAAAGTAGTAATGTAGTGAGCAGAGGCATCATTTTTGCTTGCCGATAAATTGCTAATAGCTGCATTTAGGTCTTCCATTATAAGCTCATAAGTGCGCTGAACTGTTTCACGAGCTGGATAAATGGCTTTCCCAAATACTTTTGTATAAGGAACACCTAATGCCTTTGTTCTGTCAGATTCTTGATATTGTTGTCCGTAAAGTTTCAACAAGTCAAAATGTGCTAAAGCACGAATGGCATAAGCTTCCCCTAAATAATGATTCAGCGTAGTAACATCACCGGTAATTTTTGCTCTATCAGCATTAATAACTACATTAGTTGATACTATTGTCTTATTAATTTGCGTCCAAGTATCAGAGGCATAGGCATCTGTTCTGTTCATATCCATTTTAGCAACCGTAACAAAACGGTTTGAATTTGCGTCGGAGTATGCATTATCGGAACGCACTTCTCCGAAAATAATGACATCTCTCCCGTAGTACTCTCTTGAACTCATACGATTATACGCTGAGTTTAAAACACTCCTAACATCTTCTACAGAATTGATACTTTCCCCTAATATCTTATCTTGCTCCAATGTTGGGTCTAAGTCGGTACAGCCTGTAGCTAACAAGGCTATGCTAAATAGTGTGTATATAACTTTTTTCATTTTGTTTAGAATTTTAAATTAACACCAAATACTACAGATTTTACAGGTGGGGTAGTAAGGGTAGTATACCCCATTCTATTATTTTTGTTACCTACTTCAGGATCAAGTTTTAGACCGCTGTCTTTCACCCAAGTATAAAGGTTAGTTCCTCTAAGGGTAAAGGTAACTCCATCAAAGCCTGTTCCTTCTAAGTATTTAGAAGGTACTTCGTACCCCAATGTAATATCTTTCAAGCGTGCAAAGGTACCATCGTATAAGTGACGAGAAGAAGTGCTATGAAAATTATCATTGCCTGAATAGCTCATTTTTGGTACATCGGTTACATCTCCTGCTTTTTGCCAAGCGTTTAATAACTCAGCGTCTCCATTATAAGTTACCGTTGTAAAATTATTGGTTCTTAAATAGAACTGAGCATACTGTTCATATACTTTATGTCCTCCTGTAAAATAAACAGTTGCATCTAAAAATACCCCTTTATATTGAAGGTGAGTAGAAAGACCTCCTGAATATTTTGGAATGGCAATACCTTGGAATCTTCGCTCTGCGAGGTTATAGTCTGATGTTTTCTTGCCTTCTTTGTCATACCATTCAGGAAGCCCTGTGTTCACATTGACACCTGCCCAAGTGGGCATATACCAATAAGCATACGTTTCTCCTACTTTGGTTTGTTTGTATTCATTTCCTGCTGTTGGGTCTACATCGGCGCCGGTACCATCTTTTGCTAATTTTTCTACCTTATTTTTAACTGTTGCTATATTAGCCGACAAGTTCCAATTGAAGTTTTTATTACGGATAATATCTAATCCTAATGAAGCCTCAATACCCTTATTGCTCATCGCTCCTGCATTAATAGCTTGCTCTTCAAAACCTGTGGTTCTTGACAAAGGCACATTTAGCAACAAATCATAAGTATATTTATCGTAATATGCAACAGAGCCTCTCACACGGTGATTAAATAGAGCAAAATTAAGCCCCACATCAAAAGTACGGTTTTTCTCCCAAGTAAGGGCATCATTTCCTAATGTTTTAGGGTAGGCAGCTCCATTTTCAGCATATTCAGTATCATAAGCTAAAAGCACTTGGTATTGATTTAAATCTACCCCAGAGTTACCTGTAAGCCCATAAGAAGCTCTTAATTTCAACTCGTTGAAAACTTTTGCAAGGGCATCAAACTCTTTATGAAGGTTGTAAGCAAGCCCTAAAGACCAGAAATTCCCATAGCGATTTCCTTTTGCAAAACGAGATGAACCCTCTCTACGAATACTTGCGTCAAGAATATATTTTTCGGCATAAGAATAGTTAAACATTCCTAACAACGATACATTCGCCCAATCTTCAAAAGTAGAAGATATTGCTTTTTGTTTTGTTACAGAAGCGAGATTGGTTAAACCATCTGTGGCTATATTAGTACCATAACCTTCTAAATAATTCTTTTTGTATTTTTGATATTCATAAAGTGCTGTTAGTCCAAATTTATGTTTCTCGGCTACATTAAAATTGTATGCTAAGGTATTTTGATATACCCAAGTGGTGTGGTGAGCCATTATACGATGCGAAGACCCATTATTTTTAGAACCATTACTATGTATTCTGTTTTGATAGTTTTTATAATCTGATGATATGTAATCTACATTTGCACGAGTAGAGAACACTAAATTTTTAAGCAGTTCGTAATCTACTTTAAAGTTTATCAACCCTCTTAGGGTATTGTTCTTTGATATATCGTGGTCTTTTATATACAAGTAATTGTACAAACTTGTATAGTCATTAAATGTGGTAACATTATAGGAACCATCAGCATTATAAGGACTTATCCAAGGCGACATCAATACTTTTGTCAGATAAGGATTCGTATAATAAGATGATTGCTCAGCAATAGGATTTTGAGATACCCAAGAGCCATTTACCGAAGCCTCTAATTTCAATTTATCATTTAAATCTCTATTGATTTTTATCACTCCTGATACGCGTTTAAAAGGGTCTGATACTTTTACAGTAGATTCTGTTCTGTTATACCCCAAGGATACATAGTAAGTTCCTTTTTCATCTCCTCCTGAGGCGGATATATCGGCAGAGGTCATTACAGCATTTTTGTTTTTTATAAGTTCTGACCAATTGTTATTATTTAATGCACTATTAAAGTTTTCTGCTCCATTGATTCTCAAACCCTTAGCTTGAGCAAAATCAATTGCTGTATCGTAAGTTGCTCCATTACTTGCAAACTGGTTTGCCAATCCTTGTTTTAACAAATGATAGCGTTGGTCACCCGTAAGAGAAGACCTTTTATAATATGCATCGTTTTGGAAACCCACTGAGGTGTTTACATTAAACCTCGTTTTTCCTCTTTTACCAGACTTGGTTGTAATAACAATAACCCCATTAGAGCCTCTTGCTCCATAAAGAGCCGTAGCAGCTGCATCTTTGAGCACTGTTAAGCTTTCTATATCTTCATTGTTAATACTTGCAAGGGTTGACATTGAAGAAGCTGTATTTTTATCCTCTGTTAAGTTTTCTGTGATTACTGGCACACCATCTATCACATAAAGAGGTTTATTGCTACTATTCATAGAGCCAACCCCACGAATCATTACAGTCTGTTCTGCTCCTGGTGTTCCTGAAGCAGCGTTAATTACCACTCCTGGAGTTTTCCCTTGCAGAGCTTGGTCTACAGAAATAGCCGAAGGTGTACTTATATCTTTACTTGATAACTGTACAGTATTTCCTGTGGATTCAGCTGCTTTCTTTTTAACAACACCCAAAACCACTACTTCACCGATCTCAACGGCTTCTTCTTGCATTACTACATCAATGCGACCTGAAGTGCCTACTTTGCGATTTTGGGTTTTCATTCCTAAGAATGAGAACTCTAAGGTCTTACCTGGAGCAACCTTGATGCTATAACGACCATTAAAGTCGGTTTGAACACCGTGTTGTTCTCCTTTTACTACTACAGCTACGCCCATCATTTCAGTTCCACTAGCATCGCGTACTGTTCCTGTCACTTCTCGTTCCTGCGCCCACGAGAAGCCTTGCACTATTAGTATTAAAAATAGTGCGAAAGATACTTTGTTTAATCTCATCTTCTATAACATTATTTTATAAACTGGTGCAAAGGTAGAAAAGTTTTCTGTTAAGTTCCAAATTTATCCTTAACAAATTTATTCATTTTGTTTGTAAAAAATAGATGAGAAAAAAATCATAAAAACGCGGTTTCTTTGCGTTTTTTGCAATAAAATTGGTATTTCTTTGATGAAAACGCAAAGAAATGCCCTCTATACACTGTTTTTATGCAAAATTATTTCGGTAGAAAAACACTATTTTTGTTACAAAATAACTAATAGAGTGTTACAAATATCACAATGAGGAAATGGGAAAATGAGGGAATTTGGAAATTAGTAAATTAACGTAAGTTCGACGTAAGAAAAGTGTAGCTTGCGCTACAGAAATCTTACAAATCTTTAAAAAAATCAAACAAATAGGCAACAAATTGCCTAAAAATCTCGCACAGATTACACAGATTGCACGGATAGTCTTTCATTTGACAATTGACAATTGACAAATGTAATGGACACGAATTGGCAACTGTGTTGCTGGATTTCACAGATTACAATATAAACACAACTGTAAATCAGTATTGATATATATAGAACTGACGTTAAATTAGTATGGGTTGTTGGGGAAAAATGGAGAGGTTCGGGAGAAGTTCTGGGCAAGAGAGAGGCTGGAGGTTTAAACTTTGGCAAAGTGTGTGACGCAAAAGTGATGTATTGAGGCTGTTATGGGGATTCGGAAGGAAACGGAGTAATTCGGAAGAGAGATGAGAGGGGTTTGGGTGAAAAAAGGCTGTAAGATGGGTGGGGTTAGCTTATAGAGAGCTTATAGGAAGCTTATACGAATCTTGGACGATTGGTATAGGAAGGGTGCATAAGTGATTGATAAATAGTACAATACAACAAGGCTAAAAATGTTAAAAACGGGGTTTCGAGGCGAAAGAAAAGGAATCCTCACCCCGTCCCTCTCCCAAGGAGAGGGGGTGTAGTGACGAGTAGAGAGCGACGAAAAAAGGGGAATGTGGAGACGGAAATAGTGACGGAAAGGGGGAATGTGGTGGCAAATAGTGACGGAAAAGGGGGAATGTGGTGACGGAAAGATGAACTTACAAGGTGAAATTAGCAAGATAGGAAAAGACTTCTTTGGAAAAGTGCCGTATCTTTGCCACAGAAATTCAAAATAAATCTGTATGAAATCCATTACTCGTAACGATTACACTCAGCGTATCAACAAAGTGGCGGAATACATTAATGGTCATCTCGATACTTCTATAAAGATAAAAACACTCGCCAATGTGGCTAACTTATCTGATTTTCATTTTTGTCGCATCTTTAAAGCGCTTAAAGGAGAATCGCCCATTGCCTTTATTGCTCGTTTGCGCATAGAAACGGCAGCTCAGCTGTTACGCTATTCGACGCTTTCGGTAGAAGAAATAGCTTTTAATATAGGGTATGAAACGCCCGCCTCTCTTTCCAAAGCATTTAAAAATCAATATGGTATTACGCCTACTCAGTATAGAACAAACAGAGATATTTATATTATGAAGAAAGAAATAAACAATCCAGAAGTAGTGCTCAAAGCTCCAAAGATAGTAGAGCTTGAGCCCAAAAGTCTTATTTACGTAGCTCTTACAGGAGAATATGGTACACTTAACTACAACAAAGCTTACGAACAATTGTGGGGTGTTGTAAAATCGCAAAAACTCTTTACCAAAGGCATTGAGTCGATATGTGTTTCGTATGACGACCCTAAAATTACCGAAGCTTCTTTGCAACGTTCCGAGGTGAGTTTGGCTATTCACAAGCCGGCTAAACCCTCAGGTGAAGTGAGTTGCAAAACCTTAGCAGGAGGCAAATATGCAATCTTTTTCTATCAAGGTAGTTATACTCAGCTCTCAGCCGTCTACGATACTGCTATGCGCTGGGTGGTAGATAGTGAATACGAAGTGCGCGATGAGCCTATGTTCGAGAAATACCTCAACGACTGCCGTCGTACCCCCGAAGAAAAACTGAAAACTGAGATATATATCCCAGTGCAAACTGCACGGGCAATTTCGTAACTTCTAATTTCTAACATTATGAATCTTACAAAAATAGAAAAAATCACAGGTGTCGCTTTGGCGATTGTCTTATTATTGCTTACGCTTTCAGGGAGTGGTTACTTCTTTTTTACTCTGAAAGTAAACTTTGTGCAATGGTTGGCTTACAACGCTTGTTCTCCTAGTAGCTTGGTGTATTTAGGTTGCCTTATCGTCTTTTGGGTGACTAAAAAGACTTTTTGGCTACCGCTTGCCTTCCTGCCAATGTACTATTTTGGTACGATGGGGCTCTTTACTTTTACGTGGAGTGGTGCTAACATCTTTGCTCAAATGTCACATATTACAATGACACTCAACCTGATTTGGGCGGGCTATGTGCTCTATCGCATTGGTGATTACAAAGCGTTTGCACAGGGGTTACTGTGGAGCATCGTTCTCTTTGTGCCTTACATTGCTTTTGTGATGTACTACTGTCGCACACACGCAGAGGAAATTAGTCAATTACTTGAAATGGCGTGAGCTATATAAGCAGTTTATATCAGATTTTAAAATAATAGTACAATGAAAGAAGCTTGTCCTGAGTGTTATGCGATAGATAGTCGCATTACGCCTTTGTTAAACCCCAAAGAGTGCTTGCTACACCACAGGCAATTATAGTATGAAAAGCAATAGAACAAAGTCCTTTACTCATTTAGAGTAAAGGACTTTTATTTGTTTAACTCGCACAGTTCTTCCACAGTGATGTCAAACACCTCAGCATATTGTTGTAGCGTTTTAGAAGATAGTTTTTTGAATACCGAAGGTTTGGCGTGACGCTTGATAACCCATTGCCAGCGGTGCATTGCATCGGCAAGGACTGCCCAATCCATACGGTTGAGGAGCATATAATACACTATGGGGCTTTTGTGTCCTGCAAGCACATCGGCTTTTGCTTCGTCAATCTGCTCTTGCAAACGGCTGAGCGAGGCTTCTAAGGCAATGCTCTTCACCTCCCAGCCCGAACTGGATAGGGTGGTGTAGTTGCCTTCGTCATCGGTTACATAGCACAGTTCTGTAAAGTCCTGTAAGGCACCTTTTTCCTGAGGTAGTTCGGTTTCTTTCATTCCGTTAGGTTTTTAATTACTAAGTTCATTTCGGCTGTTGCCATAAGAATATCTCCTACAAAGGCATTACAGCGCATTGAGCAGATGTAATACTCATCGGTATCGAAACGAGAAAGCAATTCGGCTTCGGTGCGCACAACTTCCTGTACCTTAGGCAACGTAAAGATTTCCAACTTCTTAATCGCACTGATATAACCTATCACATAGTTTGACGAATCTTCTATACCAAAGAGAAACTGCCCTACAATTGCCGAGCAGGTTTGCGCCATATTTTCGATAAGTCCTACTTCTACAAACAATCCTTCATCTACAAAAATACAGCTATCGGTTATCGTAAATTCGGTAACTACGTGCGTATTACTGATATCAGTAATAGTATCGACCATTTGCATTGGCGGGTGGTGAGGAAGATATTTGTGGATAGAGATGTTCATATTAGGTGTTAGGGGCTAGCTGTCAGGGGTTAGGGGGGTTAGGAATTGGGTGCGAGTACGGTTTTCATTTCGCCTTGGGCGATGAGGGTATCACCTATAAAGGTTTGCATTGTTACGAGGGTTACCTCCATAAACTCTTGCTGGATAGTGATGTGTGTTTTAAGGGTATCGCCTACTTTGGGCAGGGATTGTATTTCTATGTTTTTAATCGCTCCTATATACCCCATAGGAGCAGGTTTTCCGTTGAGATAGTAGTAATAGCCTTTGTGCAAGGCGATGCTTTGGGCAATATGCTCTATGAGTCCGCTTTCTAAGAATATCCCTTGCTGTACAAAGAGGTTATTAGGGGCAACGGTGAGTCCTGCCACACCCTCGGTGGGGGTATACTCCCAAAGAGCATCTACCATTACAATGGGATTGCGCTGGGGTATAAGGGTGAGAATTTCGTTTTTATCTGTAATTGGTAAAACCATAATTAAATGACCTTTAAGAAAGCATAAGAATAGGAGAATCTACCGCTCTCGGGCACTGATAGCAACACAGTATCGCCCGCTTTGAGTTTCCCTGAGTGCATCAAGACTTCTAACATCAAATAAGCGGAAGCAGAGCCTACATTGCCTACTTCGGGGAGGTTGATAAACCAACGTTCTAACGGAAGGTCGATACCTACTGTTTTGAGAGCTTCATACAAGCGTTCTTTGAAATAACAAGACGAGATATGAGGCAAGAAATAGGTAATATCATCTGCCGACAGTTGGTGTTTATCTAAGGTAGCACGCATACTCTCAGCGCCTTTTAGCAAAATATTCTCATTGAGCAGTTTCACATCTTGCTTGATAGCAAAGATAGATTCACTAAGCCACGCTTCTGCAGGATATTCACTCCAAGCCTTGAGGTTGCCATCGGGGAGCTTGTCGCCACCGGCATACATACACGCTTCGAGCTCGTGAGCATACGAATAGGCGTCCATCCACTCTATTTGCAAAGCACCTTCACGCGGTTTGTTTTCTAACAGAAAAGCCCCTGCCCCATCGGAGAGCATAAAGCGCAAGAAATCTTTTTTAAAGGCAATCGCAGGGTGTGCCTCCAATTCGGCTAAGAGTTGTACTTCATTTTCGTATTTATCGGCACGCAACCACGCTGATACACGTTCAGAGCCCGTGCATACTGCATTCACACTATTGCCCGCCTTTACTGATAAGTACCCAAATTTAAGAGCATTCATTCCTGAGTTACACACCCCTGAAGAGGCATTCAGTTCTACCGAGTGTCCGCCCAAGAGTCCGTGCACCATAGAAGTGTGTGAGGGCAAGAGCACATCGGGGGTAGAGGTACCGCAAGAGAGCACCTCTATACTATCCCAAGGCACTTCGCCGTCCAATAGGTTTTGTATTGCCAAAGCCGTAAGCTGGGCATTGTTATGAGTAGGGTTACCTTGCTCATCAAGGGCATAGTAACGGGTGAGAATACCATTGTTGCGGAGCACGAGGCGCCGGGCTTTAGAGGCATTTTGGTTTATGAGACCTAAGAAAGTCTCCATTTGCTCATTGCCAATGGGTTTGTTAGGTAAATATTTACTTGCTTTTGTTATATAGACATTCATATTTAGGTAACAGGTAACTCTCTGATATTAGTGATTTCTATTTTTAATGTGTTAAGTTTGTGTATCTACTCCCAACCTATCATTCGTTTTGATTACTGACGATAATTTTACTTTGGCAAAGGTTGAAACTTTGGCAGAGTTTACAATACTACCCTAATTATCAATTGTCAATTCTCAATTATCAATTGTTTCACCTCTCTCTACTTTCCAAAAGAATAATGGGTAGGTGAGCCAATATAGCAACCATACGATGGGCATCAGCACCCAAATAGCGATATACAGATAGATACGGAAGCATTTCAGTAGGAATTTACGTTTCTTACTGCCGTAAATCATCTTTGCCCAAATGCCGAAAAGGCGATTGCCTTTCTTCTCTGCGGAAAGGAGAAAACGCTTATAATGCACGCCTCCGTGGGCTACTATTGCTTGTTGCAGTCCTGTGTAATCACCGGTTTGCAGGTGAGGGGCAATGAGCGTGCCGTATACGCTCGCGCCTTGTACATCTTTATCGGCAACGCCCGCTTTGGGGAACACACCGAGATAGCGTTTGTTCTTGTCGCCCGAAAAGAGCCACTGTACAATGGTAATCACGCTGATATGATTGTGGTGCCTATCGGTAAGGGCGATATTGCCCACTAAGTGCGCCCCACAGTCGGTTAAGAGTTTTTTTACTTTCTGGTGTGCCATTACCCACATATTGCGTGTGCCCGACACAGTAATTACAGGTTTGCCTTGTAACAGTTGCTTACCAGCTTCACTCTGCAAAAAGGAATTAAACGGAATAGAAGGCGACAAATACCACACTTGGTAGCCTAATATCACCAAATCGTAATCGGTATGTGCCAGCTGAAAAGGCTTTAAGGGCTGAGGTATTTGCAAATACGACTCTGGAAAAGCTCCAAAAAACGCCTTGTCTGTCCACGGAAAAGGAAAAGGTTCTGTCGTATCAATAGGCAAAAAGTCGATAGTTACCTCCGTGAGTGGGGATAGTACACTATCGATAATCTCTTTGAGTTGCCCCGATTGGGTGTAATATACTACCAATACGCGTTTCATTGTTCATCCCAAAAGTTGAAATAATTAAACCATTGTAGCGGATACTTTCGTAGCATCTGCTCCATATTCTCGGTATAAGCATCGAGTAGCGCTTGGGCATCGCGACTTTTCACCTCAGCGACTTGGGCATACAAGTGGTAATGCAATCTGCTTTCCTTCATCACATAAACGAAAAGCACCGGCACTTTTAAGCGGGAAGCTATAAAAAAAGGACCTGCGGGGAAGGTAGCTTCTGCGCCCAACAGCGTTCCTTTGAGCGAACGCACTCCCTCAAAATATCGGTCTCCCGTGAAACACACTATCTTGTTGTCGCCAATAGCATCGTTGATTTTGAAGATATGCGACATATCTTCTTTCACATAGATAAACTGATTCGAGGGTTTATTTTTAGAAATCGACTCCAAATACTCCTTGATTACCGAGTGTTCCATATCGGTAGTTACGGTGCTTATCTTCAAATCAATATCTATTTTCCTGAAAAAAGGTTCAGCAATTTCAAAGTTGCCTATGTGTGCGGAAATAAGTATTCCGCTCTGTTGTTCGTCTAATAGTTTATGTAAGCTTTCTACTCCATCAAACTCATAAGTAAATTTCTCTTCCAAGCCCGCCAAGATAGCAATCTTATCAATAATGGTTTGCCCGAAAGTAAAATAATTTAAGTACAAGTTCACTACTGCTCTCAGAGGTGAATAGCCCAAGCGGTGACGGAAATAGTAATACATATAGCCATTGGAGCGCCACTCAAACAAAAAGTAGTAGAACGCTACAAAGATGAGCAAGGCATAAGCAGCATAAATACCCAAGTGTTTCATCAGCCACACAAAGATACTATAGCCTAATACAGTACCCTTAGATTTGCCTTGCCATTTCGTTTTGGCTTGTTCGTTAGCGTGCATTCACTTTATTTTCTAAGGTAGTATAAAAGTCGTTGAAGGTTACGATAGGCTTAAAATCGGCTTCTACCAATTTCACACCAAATTCTTGTTCAATCAGCACCACCAAATCCACATAATCAAGGCTATCTAATCCTAACGATTCGCGGAAGTTTGCCTCAGGGGCAATCACACTGGCTTCTACTTCAAATTCCTCAACAAAAATACGAGTAGTAAGGTCTATAATCTCCTGTCTGTTCATTCTTCTTTTTATTAGCTAATACTTTTAAGGGGCAAAGATACGAATATTTTGTCAATAACCAATTTTCCTAACAAACATCATCTCGCAAAAAGCCCAAAACTACATCGTTATAATCGAACAACCCTCTGAAAAGTCACTTTTGCGTCACACACTTTGCCAAAGTTTAAACCTCCAGCCCCTCTCTTTCCGAGAACTTCTCCCGAGCCTCTCCATTTTTCCCCAACAACCCATACTAATTTAACGTCAGTTCTATATATATATCAATACTGATTTACAGTTGTGTTTATATTGTAATCTGTGAAATCCAGCAACGCAGTTGCCAATTCGTGTCCATCACATTTGTCAATTATCAATTGTCAATTGTCAAATGAAAGACTATCCGTGCAATCCGTGTAATCTGTGTGAGATTTTCAGACAATTTGTAGCCTATTTGTTTGATTTTTTTAAAAATTTGTAAGATTTCTGTAGCGCAAGCTACACTTTTCTTACGTCAAACTCACGTTAATTTGCTAACCTCCAAATTTCCTAATTTTCTAATTTGCCAATTCTCTAATTATCCCTTCTCCTTTCCGTCGCTACATTCCCCCTCTCCTTGGGAGAAGTCTCCGAATAGGAGAGTATGTGAACGGGGTGAGGATTCTCTTTCTTTCGCCTCGAAACCCCATTTTTGGCATTTTTAGCATTGTTGTATTAAGCTATTAATCAATTTTTTACACACCCTTTCTATACCAATCGTCCAAGATTCGTATAAGCTTCCTATAAGCTCTCTATAAGCTACCCCCACCCTTCTCATACCCTTTTTTCGCCAAAACCTCTCCCTCTCCTCTTCCGAATCTCTCCGATATCTTCCGAAAGTTCAGAACTTCTCTAAGATTCTCCGAAAACTCCGACGAACCTCTCTCCCCATTTCACAAGGCGCAGCCTTGATTTTGTTAAATTTTTGTTTAATTTCTGAGGCACAGCCTCATTCCTCTAACTCAAGCTCGCACCTCATTTCCTCATTCTCTCATTCTCTCATTTTCTCATTTTTCTCCCGCTTGTCGCTTCCCCCTCCTATTGCCTAAGGCCTGCTTCCCCTTCACACAAATATTTCTCCCCTTTTTATTCGTATTTCATAATTATTTCTTATCTTTGCCCCATCTATTCCTCATATCCTAACATCTAATAATTAAAACATTATGAAAAAAACACTTTTTTCAGTGCTCTCACTGATGGCGTTTAGCCCTCTGTTATGGGCACAAGAAACTGAAATGATTACCCATCCACAAAGCCAATACCAAAAGGCAGTGGAACTCTACAATCGCAAGCTCTATCAGCCTGCACAGAACTTGTTCCGAAAAGAACAAACCTCCAATCCCGATAGAGCTATCCAAACCCAAAGTGAATACTACGTAGCCACTATTGCCGCTATCCTCAATCAAGACGGAGCCGATGCGCTGGTGAATAACTTTATCGTCAATCACCCCGACTCTCCTCTGAGCTCCGAAGCCTATTTGCAAATGGCTAACATCTATTATCAGCAGGGCAACTACGAAGATGCGCTCGCTTGGTACGAAGCTATCGACGACCAAAGCATAAGCAGTAGTGATAAAGCTAAATACAACTTCCAAAAAGGTTTTTGCCTCTTCCAAACTGGCAAACAAGCCGAGTCTAAACCTTATTTCGAGTCGGTGCAAAACACCAAAGAATACGGTGCCAATGCCAAGTATTACTTAGGATATATCGCCTATGATAAAGACGATTATTCTAAGGCTGAAAGCTACTTCCGCGAAGTACAAGAAGAAGATGCTTCACTAACCAAAAACGTGTCTTACTTCCAAGCCAATATGTACTTCAAACAAGCTCTTTATCAAGAAGCTATCACCGAAGGACAGAAACAGCTCGCTAAAACCAAAAATGCTCAAGAAGTATCTGAGCTCAATAAGATTATAGGCGAAAGCTACTTCAACCTCAAGAAATACAAAGAAGCAATCCCTTACTTGCAAAACTATAAAGGTAAAAAAGGTAGGTTCTCCAATACCGATTATTACTATATGGGGTACGCTTATTACAAAAATAACGATTATAAAGCAGCTATCGAGCAGTTCAACAAAATCGTAGGCGGAAACGATAGCGTCGCTCAAAATGCGTATTATCATTTAGCCGAATGCTATTTGAAAACCAACCAAAAACAAGAGGCGCTTAACGCTTTCCGCAATGCCTCTCAAATGGATTTCGATAAGCAAATTAAAAAAGATGCTCATCTGAACTACGCCCGCCTCAGTTATGAAATCGGTAACCCTTACGAGAGTGTCCCCAATGTGCTACAAGCATATGCTTCGGCTTATCCTAACGACCATAAAGACGAAATACAGTCGCTCTTAGTCGACTCTTATATTTCATCTGGTAACTATCAAGCCGCTATCAGTCTGCTCGAAAAGTCTAACGACCCTAAGGACAAAGAAACCTATAAAAAAGTAGCCTTCTATCGCGGGTTAGAGCTCTTTAATGAATTGCAATACAACGAGGCGTTAAAATATTTGCAGAAAGCCATCGGTGGTAATTCTACGCTTGCCGCTCGCGCTACCTATTGGGCTGGTGAAACTGCTTATCAGCTGAAAGATTACAAAGGTGCCGAATCCTATTTTACTCAGTTTCTCCATAATTCATCAGCACCTAAAACCGAAGAGTATGCCAAAGGCTTCTACGGTTTAGCTTATGCTAATTTCAATCAAAAAAACTATGCAGGTGCTATCGCTAATTTCGAGAAGTACCTCAAACAAAACCCTAAGAACAGTAGTTGGAAGCACGACGCTATACTCCGTCTCGCCGATTCTTACTTCGTAACAGGTAAATACTGGCCTGCAATGGAAGGGTATAACAAACTTATCGAAGCTAAATCAGCCGACCAAGATTATGCCGCCTACCAAAAGGCTATTAGTTATGGGTTTGTAGACCGCCTCAATAGCAAAATTGAAGACTTAGAGCGTTTCGTTAAGAACTACAAAAGCTCTAATCTGCGCCCTAATGCTTTGTTTGAATTAGGGAATGCTTATGTAACCAAAGGAAATACTCAAAAGGGATTACAGTACTATCAGCAACTCGCTAAAGAGTATAAAGGCAATGTACTCGTACCTCGTGCAATGCTCCGCGAAGGTTTAGTGTATTATAATAGGAACGAAAACCAAAAAGCCTTAACGCTTTTCCAAACTATCGCGAAAGACTATCCTAATACCAACGAAGCCTCACAAGCGGTAGCTTCCGCAAAACTCATTTATGTAGATATGGGTAATGTAAACGAATACGCATCGTGGGCTAAAGGTTTGGGATATGTAGAGGTAACCGACCTCGAACTCGAAGGAGCTACTTATGAAGCTGCCGAACGACAATATATGCAAAACAATACCAAAGAGGCTATTTCAGGTTTTGAAAAATACCTTAAAGAGTTCCCTAATGGTATGCGTCGCACCAATGCCGAGTTTTACTTAGCACAAATGTATTTCAATAGTGGACAAAAGTCTAAAGCGCTTACGCATTACGAAAATGTAACCAAAAGCGGTTCTAATGAATACGGCGAGCAATCGCTTACTCGTGTGTGTCAAATCCTTCTTGAAGCAGGTAGCTACCTAAAAGCTAAACCTTATCTCGAAGACCTCGAACGAACCGCTACTATCGCACAGAACAAAACTTATGCACAAAGCAACCTAATGCGCGTGTGCTATAACGAAAAACTATACGATAAAGCTATTGAATATGCCAATAAGGTATTAGAAGAAAAATCTATCGATACACGTATCAAGAACGATGCTTATATAGTGTTGGCTCGTGCTTATAGTCAAGCAGGAAATGAAACCCAAGCTCGCAAATATTACCAAGAGGTACAGAAAACCGCTACGGGTAGCCTCGCTGCCGAAGCCTTGTATTACGATGCTTATTTTAAGAATAAAGACGGTAACTACAAAGCCTCTAATGACGTAGTTCAAAAGATTGCTAAAGACTATGGCGGACACAAAGAGTTCGCTGCTAAGAGCCTTATCGTAATGGCTAAAAACTTCTACGGACTCAAAGACGCTTATCAAGCCTCTTACGTCTTAGAAAGTGTAATTAAAAACTTTAAAGAGTTTCCTGAAATAGTAGCCGAAGCCAAAAAAGAACTCGCAGTAGTAAAAGCCGAAGCCGCTAAAAGTAATTCATCAGTAAAATAATGGTTAATGATTAATTGTTAATGGTTAATATACACTTTGCCAAAGTTTTTGCCTGTGTGGCTCGCACCTTTGGCAAAGTTGAATCTCCCTCCTAAACCCTAATTTCTAAACAAATGAACAAACACATCACATATATTCTAACAATGCTTTTGTTCTCTGCCTCAACAATGGCAGTTGCTCAAAGCCGTAAAGACAGTCTCTCTACCAAAGTGGTAGATGTGGTAAAATCATATGCTCCTACAATCGCCGACGCCGACAAAAAACGTGAAGATGCAAACGTAAAAGATTCGCTTACCGTTAAGAAAAAGCAAATCAACTATACCATCTATTCGGTACCGGTAGCCTCTACTTTTGTTCCCGAAAAAGGCAAAGCAGCTTCGGTGAAACCAAAAGTCGTTCGCGAAGACTATTTAGATTCTTATTTCGGTGGGGGTTTCGGTATGCTCAATACCTTTTATGCCGATGCCAATATCACTCTCCCAGTAAATGATAACAGTAACGCTTCTTTCTTACTGAATCACATCTCAGCCAATGATGATATGGACGAGGTATACACCGATACCAATTATGCGCTCTCATCGGCTGAGTTGCGTTATGATTTTCAGAACCAAGATGTACTTTGGGGGCTCACTGCCGATATAGGTCGCCGTTTGCACAACTGGTATGGTATCCGTCCCGCTTCTTATACAAGACAACAGTTGATTGGAAAAGTAGATGACGTACACCAAACCTATTTCGATTATGGTGTAGGAGGTTACCTCCAATGGTCTAATCCTTACTTTAAAGGACTTGATTTCAGCGTACGTGGGCTCTACGACCATTTCGATAGTAAAGAATTGAATGTAAAAGCACAACCCACCTTCGAAATTCCTCTTACCGATGACCAAAAAGTTCGTACCAATGTAATTCTCGATTATTACAATGGTAGTTTTACTCGTCAAAATAACTCAGTAAACGAGCTTAACAATCGTTGGACGCTCTTTGGGGTAAATCCTTCTTATCATTTGTCTATTGAGAATTTGGACTTAAAATTAGGCGTTGCTTTGATGTATGTAGATGCGAACCAGTCCGATGAAAGCAAGTTTAAAGCTTATCCCGATGTAGAGGCTTCTTATCCGCTAACTGCCGATGCTATTTTGCACGCAGGTATACGCGGTATTATGCAACAAAACACAGTTGAGAAACTCACCAAAGAGAATCCTTTTCTCTCACCTATGCAAGAAATTAAGCCTACCAATGTGCAAGCCGATGCTTTTGTAGCCCTTAAAGGAAAAGTAACTTCCGATTTGCTTTATCGCATACAAGGAAGCTATCGCCAATACAAAGAGATGCCTCTGTTTACTACCAATTCCGAGACACCTACTATCGCTACCGAAATATTGCCTTATCAATATAACAACTCTTTTAAGTTAGTGTACGACGAAGTAAACGATATGGAGCTTTTGGCATCTATCGGAGGAAATATAAAAGATGTTTTCTCTTTTACCTTTGAAGGAAGATATAATAACTATAACGCCCGTGTACAGAAAAATAAAACCGCTTGGAACTTGCCCAGCACACGAGTATCTCTCTTCACCGATTTTAGAATATTACCCAATCTATTTGCTGGATTCGACTTCTTTTATGTAGGAAAACGTTACGACCTCGATTACGTAACTGTTGCAAATCCTATTCCCGAGAAGCTCTCTTTGGAAGGTTATTTTGATATCAATTTCCACGCCGATTACACTTTCAACAAACATTGGCAAGTATTCTTAAAAGCCAACAATCTCACCAGTGAGCACTATAAAAAATGGTTGTATTATCCTTCACAAGGCGTACAAGCCTTTGCAGGAGTACGTTATCTGTTTAGCCTAAGTAACAAGTAACAATTATATACTAACAAAACAAACAGCGGTATGAATGCTTTATTCATACCGCTGTTTGTTTATTATATCCTCAATTTTTATGTCTTTTATACTTTAATCTCTCTTATTATTCCCTTAATCACTTACCATCGACTTCTTATAATTCCTCCATTTCTCTATACACTGTTGCATATCATTAGGAAGTTCACTATCAAAGCTAAGGTACTTGTGAGTAATGGGGTGTTCAAAACCTAAGGTTTTAGCGTGCAAGGCTTGGCGAGGTAATACCGCAAAGCAATTCTCTACAAACTGTTTGTATTTGGCAAAAGTCGTTCCTTTCAGAATCTTGTCGCCTCCATAACGTTCATCGTTGAAAAGGGTATGCCCTATGTGCTTTAAATGTACTCTTATCTGGTGTGTACGCCCTGTTTCTAACTTGCAAGAAATGAGTGTTACATAACCAAAACGCTCTAACACCTTGTAATGGGTTACTGCCTCTTTACCGTGAGAACCATCGGGGAAGACGTCCATTTGCAGGCGGTCTTTTAAGTGTCGCCCAATATGACCACACACCGTTCCTTCGTCTTCTTCTATATTACCCCATACAAGGGCTATATATTCGCGCTGAGTAGTTTTATTAAAAAACTGTTGAGTAAGGTGTAACATCGCCTCTTCGGTTTTAGCCACTACTAAAAGTCCACTAGTATCCTTATCGATACGATGTACCAACCCAGGACGATTGCTACTGTTGTTAGGCAAGTTCTCAAAATGATATACCAATGCGTTGATGAGCGTTCCGCTGTAGTTGCCGTGACCAGGGTGTACCACCATACCCGCAGGTTTATTTACCACCAAAAGGCTATCGTCTTCGTATACTATCTTTAAAGGAATATTCTCGGGTACCAATAAATCCTCGTGAGGAGGGTGAGGAAAAAGTACCTTTACTTCGTCGTTAGCTTTCACACGATGATTAGACTTTACAGGCTCGCCATTCACAAAAATATTACCCTGCTTGGCTGCTTGTTGCACCTTGTTACGGGTAGCGTTCTCTACAAAGTTCATCAAGAATTTATCCACGCGCAAAGGCTCTTGCCCTTTGCCCGCCGTAAAGGAGTAATGCTCGTAAAGAGAAGGAGCTTCCTCTCCGTCTGGTTCCAAATCGTCTAAATCTTCTATCTCGTCTATATCACGCATTACCTTACATTTGCGCCACAAACTTTGCCAAAGTTTCTAATAGCGTGCGTGCTATGCCTCTTACCAAAGTTTAAATTTATAATAGTCTGCATTGCTCACACTTGCCCGTGCGACTCACACTTGCTAGTGTGGCTCACACTTGCCCGTGCGACTCACACTTGCTAGTGTGGCTCACACCGCCCGTCGTGCTACGACTGCCTGTGCGGCTCGCACTAGTCCCCCATCAGTTCTTCAATAGGTATTTCGGTAGGGATAGTATCCCGAGCCTCTAAGCCGTTGCCACACACAAGGTCTATACGTGAGGTTTTAATAAGCTTATCGCCAGGTTGTACAGGTTTACCGTCGTGTTGCATCTCCAATACCATATCCTTCCCTATATTGTTCACATAAGTAACTCTACCGATTGCAAGCCCTACCGATTGCAAGGTAGCTACTGCATTCCGGCGCGTTACTTGTATCACCTTAGGCACTGTTACTTTATGATAGCCCGACGGATTGATGTTAAGGTATATTTTACGGTTCTTCTTTACTCTCTCGGTAGCCTCAGGCGTCTGACTGATTACCGATAGAGGAGGGTATTTAGGGTCGTATTCAGTAGAATCCAACACCTCATAACGCAATTGTTGCTTATCTAATATCACCCCTACTTCGGTAAGTGTTTTCTTGCTCAAATTAGGTACTGTAATGTACTCTCCGTGCGCCGTATAGATACGCAAGAGTTGCAATACACACCAAACTAATATAATACACGCCACTATGGCAAAAGCAAATTGCCAAGCTAGTTTCTTTCCTGAGTTTTTTAAGAATTCTTTAATCTTTTCCATACTTTGCAAGTATTGTTATGGCGCAAAGGTACAAATATTTTTGAAAAGGACAATACAGCCCCCTACAATATCCTCAACCACACCTTCTCCCCTTTCTCTATGGGGGTATCGTTGTAGAAATACACTTTCCCTTCTACCGAAGTAGCTTCTATAAGGTATTGTGCTCCTTGAAAATAACAGTATTGTACAGTAGCTTCCCAATCAGAGGTTGCAGTAATGGTAATCTGTTGGGGTTTGAAGAGCTTACCGTTATGCCAACTCACTTCTCCAAACAAAGAAGCCGTGTAATAATCGGTATTTTGGAAATAAACCGAGAGCGTATTGTTAAAAAACAACAGCTTCCCGTCGCGCATTATAAGGGTTTTATCGGAGTAAGAAAGCGCGTCTTTACCGTCGTGAGTAGCCACTATACAGCTAATGTTTTGCTCTTTTAAATAGGTGAAGAGAGTGCGTTGTAGTTCGTTCTTTCTAAAATTATCCACCTGACTAAAAGGTTCGTCAAGCAATAACAATTGAGGTTCTTGTGCCAATGCCATTGCCAATGCCACACGCTGTTTCTCACCACCGCTGAGGTTCAGTGCTTTTAGGGGCGCAAAACGTTCCATTCCCACCAAGGCGAGCAACTCCATTACGCGCTCTTTTTTATAGGTTAAATCGAGGTTAGAGATAAACTTTCCTACATTTTCAGCTACTGTATGATAAGGACCTAACCCAAAGTCCTGTGCAAGGTATTTCATCGTTTTAAACCCAGGCACTAACTGCCAAGAAGGCCCCCTTACGCGCTCGTTGTGGAAGTGTATAGTACCTTCTTGCACATCAATAAGACCATAAATAGCTTTCAGCAAGGTACTCTTGCCACAACCACTTTCTCCCATCAGCGAAAGGTGCTCTCCTTGCGCCAACTCAAAAGAAATGTCTTGCAGTATAGGGTCTTGCCCTTCATAAGCAAAGAATATATTTTTAAGGTTTAGCATTGTTTATTTATATGTAAATATTTGCGTTTTGCAAATTATGCAATTCGTATATTGCTTCCCACACTTCGGCAAAGTTTCCCTGTACCCTAAGAACTCACACCTCCCCATTTTCTCATTTTCTCATTTCCTCATTTCCTAATTAATCCGCCTCCACATATCCAGCTGTGAGCCCTCACTGGCTTTGGCTCGCCCCTTTTACCTTATTATCTTTTACCTCCTATACGCCCGTGCGGCTCGCACCTTTTACCTTTTATCTTTTATCCGCACTTAGAGCGCACTTTTAAACTGTTCCAAGAAACGCATATCGTTCTCATAGAACATACGTATATCCCCTATTTGGTACAAAAGCATCGCAATGCGTTCAACTCCCATACCGAAGGCAAAACCACTGTATACCTCACTATCAAAACCACAGTTTTTAAGTACGTTAGGGTCAGTCATACCACAACCCATAATTTCCAACCAACCAGTACCTTTGGTAATGCGGTAATCCACCTCGTTATTGAGTCCCCAATAGATGTCTACCTCAGCACTCGGCTCGGTAAAAGGGAAGTACGACGGACGCAAACGTATACGCGACTTGCCGAACATCTCCTTAGTAAAGTACAACAAAGTTTGTTTCAGGTCAGCAAACGATACGTTTTTATCTATATATAAGCCTTCTACTTGGTGGAACAAACAATGTGAACGTGCCGAAATAGCTTCGTTGCGGAATACTCTACCCGGCGAAATCGTCCGTATAGGTGGCTGATGTCCCTCCATATAGCGTATTTGCACCGAGCTGGTATGGGTACGTAGGAGAATATCCGGATTAGTTTGTATAAAAAACGTGTCCTGCATATCACGAGCAGGGTGATATTCAGGAAGGTTGAGGGCAGTAAAGTTATGCCAGTCGTCTTCTATCTCAGGTCCGTCCGATACGTTAAAACCTATATTGGCAAAGATATTCACAATTTCGTTTTTAACTATCGAAATAGGGTGGCGCGCCCCGATAGGCGAAGGGGTCGCAGGACGACTCAAGTCGCCGTATATACCTTTGCTTTCACTGTGTTCTTCCAAACGCTCGCGCCATTCTTGTACTTTGGCTTCTACTTTTTGTTTGAGCTCATTCACTACCTGCCCAAAAGTCTTTTTCTCCTCCTTAGGCACCTCTTTAAAAGCGGTAAAAAAGTCGTTGAGTACCCCTTTTTTACCGAGGTACTGAATGCGGAATTGTTCGAGTTCTTCCTTAGTTTTCGCGCTAAAATCTTCTATCTTAGCAATATGCTCTTTTATTTTATCAATAATCATACAGTAATACGATTTCTCTTTTGTTTTTCCCAAGACGCAAAAGTATAAATAATTTTCCATTTAGCAAATTTACCAATCTACTAATTTTCTAATTTGCTAATTCTCACATCTGCCAATTCTCTCATTTTCTAATTCCCTAATTTACTAATTTTCTCATTTGCTAATTCTCTAAACTAATTCCCCTTTTTCGTCGCCACATTCTCCCTTTTTCGTCACTCGCTCCTCGTCATTCGTCTCTCGTTCATTCGTCATTACTTCTCCTTTTCCGTGATACTCCCCCCTAGTGCCTATGGCCTAAGGTCTATCACCTCTTCCTCTTTCTTTCGCCTCGAAACCCCGTTTTTAACATTTTTAGCCTTGTTATATAACACTATTAATCAATTATTTATACACCCTTTCTATACCAATCGTCCAAGATTCGTATAAGCTTCCTATAAGCTCTCTATAAGCTAACCCCACCCTTCTAACAGCCTTTTTTCATCAAAACTCTTCTCAACTTCCTTCCGTTCTTCTCCGTTATCTTCCGATGTCTCAGATGTGTCACTTTTAGGGGTATACACTTTGCCAAAGTTTGAAACTTTGGCAAAGTTAATCTCCTTTGGTACAAGCTTGTAGCTCGTACCCCATTTTCTCATTCTCTCATTCTCTCATTCTCTCATTCTCTCATTCTCTCATTCTCTCATTCTCTCATTCTCTCATTCTCTCATTCTCTCATTCTCTCATTCTCTCATTTCCTAATTCTCTCATTTCCTAATTCTCTCATTTCCTCATTTGCTAATTTCCTAATTATTTTCTACTTTTGCACCCCAAAATCAAATACTCTCAGATCAGACGTGTCTAACAAGTCTAATCCCTGACACCTAATAATGAAAAAACACTTACTTATACTTTTCCTATCATTTACAACAATGATTTTCGCGCAGAAAATACCTGCTGTGAAAGATACCATTACTAAAGATACTACTAAAACCAAAACAACTGAAAAACCCGAAAAGACTCCCGAGCAAAAGCGCGCCGAAGAGTACGCTAAACTCATCAAAAAAAAGGGTATTGAGTGCAACGGACTCTTTACTATCCGCAAAATTGAAGAGAAATGGTACTTTGAAGTCCCCGATTCCCTCCTCAATCGCTATTTGCTATGCGTAACGCGACTCAAAGCGGCTCCTCACAACTTCGGACTCTATGCAGGCGAAAAAGTGAATGAACAAACCGTCTATTTCGAGCAGAAAGGCGATAAAACACTCCTCTTGCGCTCTTTCCTCAATCTGCAAGAAGCCGGCACTGATGATAATATCTCGGTAGCAGTCGCCAATTCGAGCGCCAATCCTGTAGTGGCATCGTTCACCGTTATCGGGCGCAACCCCAAAACCAAAGCACAGCTCATCGACATCACCGATTTCTTCAAGCAAGACAACAGTGTTACCTCTTTTTCATCGAATACAAAAACCCAAATGAAAATAGGCGCTATCGCTACCGATCGTTCTTTTGTAGACGATATACGTCCTTATCCTATCAACGTAGAGGTCAATACTCTCAAAACGTTCAACGCTTCACCCAGTACCATTCCGTCGGCAAACAAAGTAGGGGCTATTACCTTAGAACTGAATATCTCTATGGTGCTCCTGCCCAAAACACCTATGCAAAAACGCCTCTTCGACCCTCGTGTGGGCTTTTTCGCTACCCGATACATCAAGTTCAGCGACCAGCAACAACGCACCGAAACTGAATATTACATACACCGTTTCCGCTTAGAACCTCGCAAAGAAGACGTCAAAAAATACCTCAGCGGTCAGTTAGTACGCCCCAAAAAGCAAATCGTGTTCTATATCGACCCTGCTACGCCTAAACAATGGCAAAAATACCTCATTTTGGGCGTAAACGATTGGAATGTTGCTTTCGAACAAGCAGGATTCAAAGAGGCTATTGTCGCAAAACCTTGGCCTAACGACCCTTCAATGAGCTTAGAAGATGCCCGCTTCAACGTAATTCGCTACCTCCCTTCCGAAAAAAGTAACGCCTACGGTCCTAACATCGCCGACCCTCGCAGTGGTGAAATTATAGAATGTCACGTGGGCTGGTATCACAACGTGATGAAACTCCTCAATCAGTGGTATATGATTCAGGCAGGCGCTGTCGATAAACGCGCTCGTACTATGGAGTTCAACGAGGAACTAATGGGCGACCTCGTACGCTTTGTATCCTCTCACGAAATAGGGCACTGCTTAGGTTTGCGCCACAATATGGGCGCCAGCAGTCAAACGCCTGTCGAAAAACTCCGCGACAAAAAATGGGTAGAAGCCAACGGACATACCGCTTCTATTATGGACTATGCGCGTTTTAACTATGTGGCACAGCCCGAAGACAACATCAGCAGCAAAGGACTTTATCCACGCATAGGCATCTACGACAAATGGGCAATCGAATGGGGATATCGCTATTACGGCAACAAATACAAAGATGAGTATGCTGAACAAGAGTCTCTTGCCGAAATGGTTACCGAAAAACTCAAAGCCAATCCGCAATTGTGGTTCGGAGGGGAAGGCAAAGATGAAGACCCTCGTGCACAAACTGAAGACCTTTCGGACAACGTGATGAAAGCCAATACCTACGGATTGAAAAATCTCCGCTATATCGTGCAACACCTCCCCGAATGGACTAAACAACCTAACGACAAGTACGAGCATCTCGACGAAATGCAAACCGCTGCCTATATGCAGTATTTCCGCTATTTGAAACACGTGCTCAAGCACATTGGCAATAGATATGTGGGCATCATCGGTGAGAAAGAAGTTTATAAAGAAGTGCCCAAAGAAAAAGTAAAAGAAGCTATTAGCTATTTAGATAAAGAACTTTTTGAAGCGCCTTTGTGGTTATATCCTCAGGAAATAGTAGAAAAAACAGGAGCAACCCCCGATAAGAACATCATCAGTATGCAAAACCTTACCTTGAGTGTACTTTTAGGAGAGCAAACCCTCTACAACCTTTATAACCAATCGCTCACCTCCAAAAATCCTTATCCGTTAAACGAATATCTGCAAGATGTATTCAAAGCGGTATGGAAACCCCTCAACAACCCCGATGCACGCCAAAACACTTATCGCCGTGGTATCGAACGCTTGTACCTCTCTCAAATCGATAGGCTCATCAATGCGCCTGCCGACGCTAAAAACAGCAAAGCTGCGAGCATACAGCAAGTATCCGATGTGCGCCTCTTTGCCTTGCAGCACTTGGATATGATTGAGGCTTTCGCCAAACAAGCTCTTGCCAAAGAACCTGCTTCATCTATTAACCATCTACACTACCAAGAAATTATAAAGGAAATAGAACGTATTAAAGACCCTAAAAAATAGTGTTAGAACCCGAAGAACTCAAAGACTCAAAACCCGACCTACTGTTTATCCTCATTATGGGACTCCTATCGATGCTCACCCCGCTGGCTATCGATATGTACCTCCCAGCTTTTGTGAAGATTGCTAACGATTTGAACGTATCCGAAGAGATGATTTCTCAAACCTTAGCGCTCTTTACTCTTGGTTTTGCTTTTGGGCAACTCTTCTGGGGACCTCTTTCCGATAGTTATGGGCGCAAACCTATCATTCTCATCGGGATTATCACCTCAGCATTGGTGTCGTTAGTGATTACGCAAATCCACCATATCCATCACTTTTATATACTGCGCTTTGTACAAGGCTTTTTTGGAGCATCGCCGGCGGTAGTTACGGGTGCCCTCTTGCGCGACCTTTTCGCTAAAAATGAGTTCGCCCGCCAAATGTCGATGATTATGATTGTCACAATGATAGCCCCGCTCATCGCCCCCGTACTGGGCGGTCACCTCACCGACTGGTTTCATTGGCATATCATCTTCTACGTGCTGATGGTTTTAGGACTCTTGGCGGCGCTCTTAGTGAGTTATAAAATCCCAGAAACCCTTCCTAAGTTCAAGCGTGTTCCTTTGAAAATAGGTAACACCTTGCGCATTTATGGAAAGCTCCTCAGCAATAAAAAGGTATTGGGGTATATTTTCTGCAATTCGCTTTCCTATTCAGGGATGTTTTGCTTTATTACCACGGGCTCTATCGTGTACACCAAACTCTTTGGGGTAGCCCCTCAACACTTTGGGTATTTCTTCCTTCTCAATGTAATTGTAATGATGACGGCAACCTCGCTCAATGGCAAATTCGTCACCAAAATAGGCGTAGAAAAATCCTTGCGGTTGGGGCTAACTATCCAACTCATTGCAGGAGCGTGGCTGGTGATATGCGGTATTTTCCATTTGGGATTATGGGCTACCGTAGCAGGCGTTTCAATGTTTGTAGGTTTGGTATCGGTAGTGTCCAGCAGCGCCAATGCTGCCATTTTGGATATGTACCCCGAAGTAGCAGGTACCGCCAATTCCCTCACAGGAATGTTGCGTTTTGGTATCGGTTCAGTAGTAGGAGCAGTGCTCTCGCTTTTCGCCATCACCTCTGAGCGCCCAATGGTATTTGCAATGGCAATATGCATAGGAGTAGGCGCCCTCAGCTACTTGTTGTTAGTCGCCCGTCGCACCATTAGCAAATAACTATACCGTTTCTCTGCCTCTCTAAGTCTCTCCAAAACAAAAATTTTATAGTTCATCATAGCTCGATATTTACCTTATATTTATCATCAATCAGTATAAAATTAGTGTTGTGTTTCTTTGCAAGAGCTAAAAACTGTGCATTATCATCTAAAACACTTTCCATTGTACACCAATCATCATCTAAACGCTTTTCTATGACTTTTGCATATTTCTTTATATCCTTAAAGTGGGTTTTAATATAGTTTTCACTCATTACAAGACAATAACATTTAATATCCTCGAGATATTTTTTTGTAAAATCTTTTTCCCAGTCAAAAGGAATATATGCTCCTTCAATGATAAGATTTTGTTTGTTTTCTATGGCTGTTTTAATCATTTCACGAATAATAGGCCACATATAATCTGTAAGTGCTTTATCATTTTCTAAGGTAAGTTTAGTATAACCACTGCGAATTAATCCCATTTTTAAGTGATCTATTGATAGATATGGGTATTTATATTTTTCTAATAGCTTTTGAGCTAAAAAAGTCTTACCTGTGTGTGAAGCTCCAGTAATTATAACAATCATTTTTATACCTCGTTTACCTCTGATAAAACCGCACCCAATCAATATACATTCTTACGGGTTTATCAAACGGCTTTACTTCGCCTACCCATTCACCTCCCAGTTGCATATCAATAATCAAATAAAAAGGCAAATCAAACGGGAATTGCTTTTCATTCTCCTTACCAGGCATACGCGAATAAACAAATGAAGGCAGTCCGTTTACGTAAAACCGTATCACATCTCCTTCAAAATCCACTGCGTAAGTGTTGTAGTCATCTGGATTAATAGGGAAAGAAATAGAGTTTTTAGGTCCTGCTTTCTTTTTATATGTAAACGGCGAATGCACAGTGTGATACACAAAAGGATCGTAATTTAAGCGTTCTATAAGATCTATCTCCCCTCCGTCTTCAGGCCATTTAGTGTCTTTAGTAACCAACCATATAGCAGGCCACGCTCCTTGTGTTCCCTCTAGCTTACAGCGCACTTCTATCTTTCCTTTTTGGAAAAACTTCTTCCCTTTCGTCCAAACTCCTGCTGTGAGGTAAGGCGAAGGGTCTTTTTTTAAATTTTTATTAGTTACCCCTAAGAGAATCATCTTCCCGTTCTTTATCTCAAACAAACTCGGGTCATTGCTCATTGTGTTGCAACAGTTGTCTCCCCAACGGTTCATTTTTGTCCACACTCCTGTCGAGAAAATATCATTTCTGTCGAAATTATCTTCCCATACCAATTTCCAAGGTTTCTCGTTAACCTCCTCTTTCTTTGAACAACCCCAGCTCATAAGAGCCAACGTAAATAGTAATAATGTAAAAGGTTTCATATTCATACAGTTTAAGTTATTATCTTTTCATTTTCTCTTTCTTCATATGCCTTACCTAAAAGCACTAAAAACTCTTTGCGAGGTATTTCCTCTGCTCCCAAACGCTCTAAATACTCGCTGTATATTTGGCAATCTACCAATGCTATATCGGGGTGTGCTTGCAGGTAGGTGATAAAGCCGTATTCTGACGCATTATTACGCTTGCTAAACATACTCTCCCCACAAAAGATTTTGCCCATTTTTAGCCCGTATAGACCTCCTATGAGCACATCTCCTTCCCACACCTCTACCGAGTGCGCTATCCCTCTTTTATGCAAGCCTGTATAGGCTTCTATCAGTTCAGGGTGAATCCACGTGCCGTCTTGGTCTTTACGCGGAACAGTAGCACACTGTCGCATCACCTCAGTAAAACAACGGTTATAAGTAACGCAATAAGGTGCTTCGCGTAGCATCTTACGCATATGCTTGCTGATATGCAATTTCTCCCGAAAGAGTACAAAACGCGGGTCAGGACACCACCAAACTACCGGCTCTCCTTCGTTATACCACGGAAAAATACCCTCCGAATACGCCTCAATAAGTCGTTCAGGGGTAAGGTTCCCTCCTAAAGCAACAATTCCTTCCTCCGAAGCCGTATCGGGGGAAGGAAAAGATGTTTTATCGTTCGTTAAGTATATCATTCTTTAGAATGGCAAATCGTCTTCCTCAGTAGGGGCAGAAGCTCCCTGTGCGGGGTCTGGTGCACTAAAAGCCTGTTGAGGGGCTTGTGGCGGATACTGAGGGGGCGTTTGTTGGTATTGTGGTGGGGCTTGCTGATATTGCGGAGGCGCTTGCTGATACTGTGGTTGTGCATATCCTTGTGGCGGATAAGCAGGTTGCCCCTGTGGTGGATATTGCCCTTGCGGAGGGGGATAGGCTCCTTGTGCCACCTCAGCATTTTCAATACGCCATCCTTGTAAGTTCACAATATATTTAGTTTCACCTTGCGGGTTTACCCATTCACGACCGCGAATATTGAAACTGATGCGTACCAATTGCCCTACCTGAAAGTTGTCGAGAAGTACACATTTTTCTTGTACAAAGTCAAAAGGGATATACTGGGGGTATTGTTCCTCAGTAGAAATCACCACATCACGGCGTTGAAAGCCGTTTTGTCCTACGGTTTGTGTAGGGCTAATCTTTATAATTCGTCCTTGAATTTCCATATTGGTATTCCTTTTTATTGCTTATTCTGATAATATTTACAAGGGCAAAGATACTATTTTTTTAGTTATCGGCAATACTTATACCCTAAAATATTACAAAACATTTTACTTTTTGCCCAAAAACATCCTATTTACAAGTCTTTGTATAATCATCTACCAACTGTATCATTCCTTCTTTCGTTTTGGTGTTGTATTTAGTAACATCTAACGAAGGACAGTTGATATATTTAGCCAATATTTTTTGTATTTTATCTGCACTCTTCGAACCAAAAGTTGCTTTATCTCCCAAATATACCGCTTTGTCAGCTCCCTTAATCTTTAAATAGTAATCCTCAGGATATCTGCTGTGTGCCAACACGTAATTGTCGTTGTTATCATACAGAATTTCAAAGAACTGAGCAGCCCCCGAAAGTACGTTTAACTGTGAACCTCCGTGAGCAAAGAAGCCGTCTTCTGTACTTTTTGAACCTATAAAACAACGCTCATCTATGCAGAATTTCACACCGTCCTTCGCTTTAAAATAAGCGTCTTTCTCACCTTCCTTTTTGAGTTTCATCGTTGTCCCATATGAAGTAAGGTCTGATACATTCTGCTCTTTGTTAAGTATCGCTCCTACCGACTGGAATTCAATCGTAATAAGCCCCTCTTTCTTATCCCCTTTAGCATCTATCACATAACCCGGAGCATCATAAATATTTACCGTTTGCTTTTTCGCTTCTTCCAACATTTCTTTATTTTGCTGGTCGATAGCATTCTTTCTACCTTCTAAATATTGACTAAAAGCCTCAGTCATATCGCCAAACGGATAGCCATTGGCATAAAGCCTATTCACAATTCTTTTATCAGCCACTCCTATTTTGGTAAGAGGAACAAATACCGGAAACTCTTTTTGGTCGTAGGTTTTTATAACGAAATAATCTTCGTTTTTATACGAATGATGATGCGCAGTAGCCACTACGTGACCTTTGATATCTGTTACCGTAAAATCAGTGATAACAATACCTCCGTCTCCGTTTTGCACTTTGCGCACAATAATGCCTATTTGCTTGCCGTTTTTAAGAATCGCTTCTCCCTGTACCGAAATTTTATCAGCCATAGCCAAGTTATCTTCCGTTTGAATAGTATTCCGCTCTTGTTCAAACACAGCGTCCCATTTCTCTGAGAACGGACGATGAGTACTCTCAAAAAAAGCCGTTACCACCGCAGGGTCAATACCCTTTTCTGTGAGCATTCCCGTCCCCGATTTAAACACACAGTCAAGCAGGTACTTCTCACCCGAAAAAGTAAATTTCAATTTATCCGGAATTGCCACTTCCCGAATTACCCCATTAGCATTAGAAAACTCTATCCAACGGTGAGGAGCCAAATTACCTTGTGCCGTTTCAGCCGTGAGAACCACCCTGTACAACAAATGATTCGAAAGGTCACTAAATTGATATTTACCGTCCTTTTTCTCAATCTTAGCAACAGGAGTCCCATCTGATAGAAGTTCACCCTTCTTTACTTTAAAATCTTGCGCACAAACATTCATTACCGAAAGTACGCCTATTAAAAATAAACATTTCATTTTATTCATCTTGAAAAAACAATTAAATTACAACCGCAAAAATAATGAATTTTATAATATATACAAGATACATAAAAGAAAACTCTATCATTCCCCCCTTCACTCATCTGTTTTCTCTCGCTATATTCCCTCTTTCACGTCACTCGCCCCTTCGTCATTCGTCACTCGTCACTCGTCATTTTTTTGCTTTTTCCGTCACTACATTCCCCCTTTGAAGGTAGCCAGCGACAGCTGGGTATGTACCCCACGAGAGCGGAGTGTGTGATAAAGGGGTGGTTTGTCTCCTTTTCCAGCTTGTCCCCCTTCGGGGGTTCGGGGGCTTACCAAATAAATAACTCGCCACATTCCCTCTCATTGAGGTAGCCAGCGACAACTGGGTATGTGCACCGCAAGAGATTTTCATCACATTTTCTTCGTCATTCGTCTCTCGTCATTCGTCATTTTTTCTCTTTTTCCGTCTCCACATTCCCCCTCTCCTTGGGAGAGGGACGGGGTGAGGATTCTCTTTCTTTCGCCTCGAAACCCCATTTTTAACATTTTTAGCACTGTTGTATTACATTATGATTCAACTACTTATATACTCTTTCTATACCAATCGTCCAAGATTCGTATAAGCTTCCTATAAGCTCTCTATAAGCTACCCCCACCCTCCTCATAGCATTTTTTCATCAAAAAACCTCCCAGTCTTTTTATGATTTCTTCCGTTTCCTTCCGAAAGCTCCGATGCATTACTTTTTGTGACACACACTCTCCTTTTCGTCACTACTTTCCCCCTTTGGAGGAAGTCCGCGAGAGCGGAGTATGTGCTAAGGGGGAGGTTTTTTTGTTTCCTCGTTCAATAATCCCTTTCGTTGGCGCTTTTCTTGTAGCTTGCGCCTCCGAACTCCTCCACCAACAACCAACTTGCTCAAACAAACCAATACATCTTTATCACGAATCCCTTTCAAATTTTGTAGTTTTCCCATTGATAACAACTATTAAAAATTGCATAAAGCATTCCAATGGCATAATTATTGCAACAAACTTTAATATTAATTTTTTAAATTGAATCAAGTATGAAAAAAATTATTGCTTTAGTATCAGTGATTTGTTTATCACTAGTAGCTTTTTCTTCTATATCTTGTAGCAAGAATGATGACCCAGCAGACAATGACCTTTTTGTAGGAACCTACAAAGGTAAAATCTCTTATTCAAATGGAGATGAAAAAAAATCTGTTGATAACGGAGCCGTAACAGTTGTTAAAACAGGAAATGACTATTATTTCCGTTTTTCAGACGGTATTCCTGACCTTAAAGGTGTTAGCTTCAAAAAAGAAGGAGATAACATTTTAGTAAATGTTGATTTGCAAGATGGTTTAAAAGTAATTAGAATCAACGCATCTTCATTGAACATTCTGTATACTACAGATGGAAAGACCTGGACTGCTAACGCAAAAAGGTAATTCTAAAAAAGAAGTACTAAAAACCCCCGAAAATATCTAATATTTTCGGGGGTTTTTCATTTTTAATATGTGCTCTTCCTTATTACTTCTTTTTAAATATCAAATTTATCAAGAATAAAATAACAATAGCTCCAATAGCTCCTGTCAAGATAGCACCAATCCATCCTCCTCCAAGTGAGACGTGAAACACATCTCCTAAAAGCCAATATCCCACGATACTTCCAAGAATACCAATAATGATATTGCCTATAAGACCTAATCCACTACCTTTGTAGATAGTTCCTCCTAACCATCCAGCGATGGCTCCAATAATAAGTGTTGCGATAATACCCATAATTTTTAATATTAAATTAGGGTACAAAGGTAAGAATTATCATCTAAAAAAACAAATAAAAATCATAAAAGGGAGAGGATTCGCTCGCTTTACTTAGCGTTATTGTTCAGATTATTTACTTATACATTTTGTAAATTGCTTTCAAATTTTGTACTTTTGTGATTAATAACAACATTTGTTAAAAACAATACAAAGTCTACAATTAAAAGTTAAAACAATCTTAAACTTTGTTAACTTACTTGACAGAGAAGAGAATATCTTATAACTTTGTCGCAAAATTCTAAAATATTTAATTATGAAAAAGTCAGTACAAATCTTTTTAGAACTTATCTCAGCTATTGCACTTTACTTGTTTATAAGTTCAATAGCCTATGGAGATCATTTGGTAACCCTACCCCTATACTTAACAGGGATGGTGATTATCAGTTATCTTTTTGTAAGAGAGAGACCTCAACAGAAGTGGGGTAGTTTCTTGCGTGTGGTGAGTCCTTTTGCAGTGCTAATGCTCATCGCTGGCAGCCTGCAAGATGCGCATACGAGCTTGGCACTCGGTTATATTGCTGGCACTGCGGTGGCTTTCCTATTGGGAATGTGCATTGCTACTGTGAGCAAGACGTACCAAAAGATAGGTTTATCCGTGTTGGCTTTTCTGCTGGTAGTTGCCGTACGGCTGTCGTTTTCAGCGGAGTTTCAATATTTGATAGGCGTACATTGGTATACCTTAGGAAGTTAATCATCTAATAGAATATAGAAAGAGGTTGCTCAGAAGTCTGGGCAACCTTTTTTATGCTTTGTTACTTATAAAATATTTTTTTTGTATCTTTGCGATTGATAACAACTTCCGCTCCTAAACCTTTGAGGCTTTCTCCGTTGTGAATTGCTTTCAAATTTTG
>NZ_AJZR01000003.1:0-2500 GCF_000271925.1 Capnocytophaga sp. oral taxon 412 str. F0487
TGTAGTACCATCTGCGCTAAAAGGTTTAACTGCTCTGTTCGGAATGGTAAGAGGTGAGACCTTTGACTATAACCACCTTAAATCTTTTAGGTGTCAGGGGTCAGGGGTTAGGTTTCAGGGGAATCCCTGATGCCTATAACCTAGTGCCTGTAACCTTATTTTTTTAACATATAGGGATAAAAAACATATCTTAACTAACTTCTTAAGAGATTAATAATTGATAAAACATAAGTAGTATTACACTTTCTTACTTCTTATCTCTTAACTCTTATCTATAAAAAAGAATACTGCGCGAAAAGTCTACGGGTGATTAGTATTACTCGGCTATGATGTTACCACCGTTACACCTGTAACCTATCAACGTGGTCATCTCCCACGACCCTTAAAAGAAATCTCATCTTGTGGCGGGTTTCGTACTTATATGCCTTCAGCACTTATCCCATCCGCACTTAGCTACTCTGCTATGCCCTTGGCAAGACAACAGATACACCAGCGGTGCGTCCAACTCGGTCCTCTCGTACTAGAGTCAGATCCACGCAAATTTCTAACGCCCACAGTAGATAGAGACCGAACTGTCTCACGACGTTCTGAACCCAGCTCGCGTGCCACTTTAATGGGCGAACAGCCCAACCCTTGGGACCTTCTCCAGCCCCAGGATGTGACGAGCCGACATCGAGGTGCCAAACCCCCCCGTCGATGTGAGCTCTTGGGGGAGATCAGCCTGTTATCCCCGGCGTACCTTTTATCCTTTGAGCGATGGCCCTTCCATACGGAACCACCGGATCACTATGCTCTACTTTCGTACCTGATCGACTTGTTGGTCTCTCAGTCAAGCTCCCTTATGCCATTGCACTCTTCGCACGGTTACCAAGCGTGCTGAGGGAACCTTTAGAAGCCTCCGTTACTCTTTTGGAGGCGACCACCCCAGTCAAACTACCCTCCACGAATTGTCCCCTGCATCGCAGGGTTAGACCTCAGATAAGCAAAGGGTGGTATTTCAACAACGACTCCACAACTACCGGAATAGCCGCTTCCAAGTCTCCCACCTATCCTACGCATCACTTATCCAAGACCAATACGAAGATATAGTAAAGGTGCACAGGGTCTTTTCGTCCCACTGCGGGTAATCGGCATCTTCACCGATACTACAATTTCACCGAGCTCATGGCCGAGACAGTGTCCAAATCGTTACACCATTCGTGCAGGTCGGAACTTACCCGACAAGGAATTTCGCTACCTTAGGACCGTTATAGTTACGGCCGCCGTTTACTGGGGCTTCAATTCAAACCTTCGCTTACGCTAAGCTCTCCTCTTAACCTTCCAGCACCGGGCAGGTGTCAGACCCTATACCTCATCTTTCGATTTTGCAGAGTCCTGTGTTTTTGATAAACAGTCGCTTGGACCTTTTCACTGCGGCCTATCGCTAGATAGGCGACCTTTCTCCCGAAGTTACAGGTCTATTTTGCCTAGTTCCTTAGCCATGAATCTCTCGAGCGCCTTAGAATTCTCTTCCCAATCACCTGTGTCGGTTTACGGTACGGGCATTAATCTTCGCTTTTCTTGGAAACGTTGTCACCACTCTATCACCTCGGCCGAAGCCTCAGTGTACTATCAAAGCTATAACTGCTCCTTTAACGTACTATTCCGTCAGTACGCGGTAGTTATCTCGTTCCGTCACTTTTATTAGATTAATGGTACAGGAATATTAACCTGTTGTACATCCACTTCCCCTGCTCGGGTGCGCGTTAGTCCCCGACTAACCCTCAGCTGATTAGCATAGCTGAGGAAACCTTGATCTTTCGGCGGGCAGGTTTCTCGCCTGCCTTATCGTTACTTATGCCTACATTTTCTTTTCTATCAGCTCCACTATGGCTCACGCCTTTAGCTTCAACGCCTATAGAATGCTCCCCTACCGGTAGGTACTTCTGTACTACCCCATAGCTTCGGTAATATGCTTATGCCCGTTTATTATCCATGCCCAACCGCTCGACTAGTGAGCTGTTACGCACTCTTTAAATGTATGGCTGCTTCCAAGCCAACATCCTAGCTGTCAGTGCAGTCAGACCGCGTTTGGTCAACTTAGCATATATTTGGGGACCTTAGCTGATGGTCCGGGTTCTTTCCCTTTAGGATATGGACCTTAGCACCCATACCCTCACTGCTGATGAGCATTTAATAGCATTCGGAGTTTGTCAGGAATTGGTAGGCGATGAAACCCCCGCATCCAATCAGTAGCTCTACCTCTATTAAACTCACTTCAACGCTGCACCTAAATGCATTTCGGGGAGTACGAGCTATTTCCCAGTTTGATTGGCCTTTCACCCCTACCCTCAGGTCATCCGAAGTCTTTTCAACGACAACCAGTTCGGTCCTCCACGCTGTGTTACCAGCGCTTCAACCTGCCCAAGGGTAGATCACCAGGTTTCGCGTCTACTACTACCAACTATTAATCGCCCTATTCAGACTCGCTTTCGCTACGGATTCGTATCTGAAATACTTA
>NZ_AJZR01000003.1:7500-32866 GCF_000271925.1 Capnocytophaga sp. oral taxon 412 str. F0487
TTTTATATACCCTTTCTATACCAATCGTCCAAGATTCGTATAAGCTTCCTATAAGCTCTCTATAAGCTAACCCCACCCTCCTAACAGCCTTTTTTTGCCAAAACCCCTCTCAACTCTCTTCCGAACTTTTTCGTTTCCTTCCGAACCTCTCAATCTTCCTCTATTTTCTAATTCTCTCATTTTCTAATTTGCTAATTTTCTCTGCCTGTCGTCGCTTTTTCATCTCAAACTTTGGCAAAGTTTAAAACTTTGCCAAAGTTGATTACTAGCATTATTGGCATTATTGGCATTTCTAGTTTTATTGCCATTTATCTCATTTTCTAATTCTCTAATTTGCTAATTTTCTCTACCTGTCGTGCTACGAACTTGCTAATTTGCTAATTATTCCCTATCTTTGCCCCCGTAAACTTAAAAAACCCTTTTATAAAATGAAAAACAAAGATTTTGGACTCCTCGTCCTCCGCCTCACCATAGGCTTGCTTATGCTTCCTCACGGCATCAACAAATTACTACACGCCGATGCCTTTGGATATGTTCAAAGTACCTTAGTAGCCAAAGGTCTTCCCACCTTCATTGCCTATGGGGTATATCTTAGCGAAATCATCGCCCCTATAATGATTGTATTAGGCTTCCGAACCCGTTTAGCCGCTCTTATAATGGTACTCGGCGGAATTAGTACGCTCTTTTTGGCGTATGGAGGTCAAATTACCGCAGTTACGGCTCACGGTGGTTGGGCTCCTGAACTCCCTGGACTATTCCTTTTCGGTGCTTTAGCTTTGTTCTTTACCGGAAGTGGCAAACACGCCATTTCCTCTCGCCACAAATGGGATTAACGAATGTTAGAACAAATCAATCTTACCTACGAGAAAGTAATACTTGTAGGGATTATCAATCAAACACAAACCGAAGAAAAATCTAAGGAATATTTAGACGAACTCGAATTTCTTACTTACACAGCTGGGGGTGAAGTGCTCAAACGCTTCACC
Source organism: Capnocytophaga sp. oral taxon 412 str. F0487 (assembly GCF_000271925.1). NCBI lineage: Bacteria > Pseudomonadati > Bacteroidota > Flavobacteriia > Flavobacteriales > Flavobacteriaceae > Capnocytophaga > Capnocytophaga sp. oral taxon 412. Next base: position 8,487 of record NZ_AJZR01000003.1, read on the forward strand.
CAAAAGCTTGATGTGCCTAACCCTAAGACCTTCATCGGCACCGGTAAGATGGAGGAAGTACAGCAATTTGTTGAAGAAAATGAGGTAGGTACTGTCATCTTCGACGATGAACTCACCCCTGCTCAACAGAAGAATATCGAGCGTATTCTCAAAGCAAAGATATTAGACCGCACAGGGCTTATTCTCGATATCTTTGCTCAGCGTGCACAAACCAGCTATTCGCGCACACAAGTCGAATTGGCACAATACGAATACCTCTTACCGCGCCTTACGGGATTATGGACGCACCTCGAACGTCAGCGAGGCGGTATCGGTATGCGTGGTCCTGGTGAAACCGAAATCGAAACCGACCGCCGTATCGTGCGCGACCGTATTGCCCTGCTCAAAAAGAAACTCACCGCTATCGATAAGCAAATGGCTACTCAACGCAGTAATCGCGGAGCATTAGTGCGTGTGGCGCTCATCGGCTATACCAACGTAGGCAAATCAACTCTAATGAACGTGATAAGCAAAAGCGAAGTCTTTGCCGAAAACAAGCTCTTTGCCACCCTCGATACCACCGTGCGCAAGGTTGTGATTGAGAACCTACCGTTCTTGCTCAGCGATACCGTAGGGTTCATTCGCAAACTGCCTACCCAGCTCATCGAGTCGTTTAAAAGTACCCTCGACGAGGTACGTGAAGCCGATTTGCTCTTGCACGTAGTTGATATTTCACACCCCAACTTCGAGGAGCATATCCAATCAGTAAACCAAATATTAGCCGAAATTCACAGCGCCGATAAACCTACCATTATGGTATTCAATAAAATCGACGCTTATACAAACGAAGAAATAGCCGAAGACGATTTGGCTACCCAGCGCACTACAAAACACTTCACCCTTGAAGAATGGAAACAAACTTGGATGCAACGAATGGGGCGCGATGTACTCTTCATTTCGGCACTCAATAAAAACAATCTCGAAGAATTCCGTGAGGTGGTGTACGAAAAGGTAAAGGAGATACACATAACTCGCTTTCCTTTTAATAATTTTTTATATGAAAAAATCGAAGAATAACCTATTTTTACTCCTTTTGTGCCTGTGCTGCACTTCTTTGGCTATTGCTCAAAGTGATGAAAACATTAACACCGATCGCCCCGACCAAAGTGAAGGGGTATACACCCTGCCCAAAGGTCAGTTTCAAATAGAAAATGGTTTAGTTTTCAGCAAAGAAGAAAGCAGTGCGAATCTAATGTTACGCTACGGACTCATCACAAACACAGAAATCCGTTTAGAAGGCGATTTCGACCTCCGTACCCCCGATTTTAGCAGTACTACCTTCAGCGTAAAACAGCGTTTGTACGAATCCGAACAGCGTTTTATCCCCTCAGTAGGGCTCATTGGCTATGGGCAATACAGCAAAACAGATGCTAAAGCCTATACTTTCGATGCTTGCTTAGCGTTCGAGAGTTCCCTCACCGATGCACTTTCATTAGCTTATTGCGCTAGTAGTTCTGGACAATTTGAAAATTTGGATGTTACCGCCCAAATCAATTATGCTCCCAACAATAAGTTTTGGACTTTTGTAGAATATTACGCCTCCTATAATGGCACGCGTGCTCCTGAGCATAATATCAATGCAGGAATTGCGTACCTCCTAAAACCTAATTTTCAAATAGACCTCAGCGGAGGGCGTACCCTTTGGCAACCAGAAGCTCAATATTTTGTAGGGGTGGGAATAGGATATTTATTCATTTAACAATATGCAAAATTTCGCCCGAAGTATGGCTTTTGCATCTCTAATTCCCCTCGCAGAGAGAGCAGGAAGAAGTTTCTTCATTATTAATTATTAATCACTAACCATTAACAATTAATCATTAAAAAAATTGCCTAAAATAGGAAACATAGATTTAGGAGATTTCCCTTTATTGCTTGCACCTATGGAAGATGTAAGCGATCCTCCCTTTCGTCGCCTTTGTAAAATGCACGGAGCTGATATGCTTTACAGTGAGTTCATTTCCTCCGAAGGACTCATACGCGACGCCATTAAAAGCCGTCAAAAGTTAGATATTTTCGATTACGAACGTCCCGTAGGCATACAAATTTTTGGAGGTGATGAAGAAGCAATGGCGCTCTCAGCTAAAATCGTTGCCACTGTAAACCCCGATTTAGTAGACATCAACTTTGGTTGTCCTGTAAAGAAGGTTGTAAGCAAAGGCGCAGGAGCGGGGGTATTGAAAGATATCGATTTGATGGTGCGCCTTACCAAAGCAGTCGTAAACAGTACCCATTTACCTGTAACCGTAAAAACGCGTTTAGGCTGGGACGAGCAAAGTATCAATATAGAAGAAGTAGCTGAACGTCTGCAAGATGTAGGTATCAGCGCGCTTACCATTCACGCCCGTACCCGTAGCCAGATGTACAAAGGTCACTCCGATTGGAGCTATATTGCCAAAGTGAAGAACAATCCTCGTATCCATATTCCTATTTTCGGTAACGGCGATATCGATAGTCCTGAAAAAGCCTCAGAATACCGCAATACTTACGGTGTAGACGGTATAATGATAGGTCGTGCAGCCATTGGTTATCCGTGGATATTTAATGAAATAAAGCATTATTTTGCAACGGGAGAGCTTCTCCCCTCCCCTACTATATCCGATCGTGTAGAAGCTGCTAAAAACCATCTATTATGGTCGGTAGAATGGAAAGGTGAACGACAAGGAGTGTTGGAAATGCGCAGGCATTATGCTAATTATTTTAAGGGGATTCCTAATTTTAAAGAACATCGCCAGCGATTAGTAACGTTAGATTCCTCAGAAGAAATAATAAGAGAACTCGAAGTAGTGAGAGAATTAAAAAGGGAAGTCTAATAATCTAAGCTTTTTTACTTCTTATTTTTAATAAACCATAGGTAAGCATTCCTAAAACAAATGAAGCAGTAATCGCTAAAGTAAAACTCCCTACTAAGTATTGCAATAAATTGTTTTTGATGTATTCCATTGTGGTGAGGTCACCTTGCGGAAGAATCGTGCCCCCCACAAAAAAAGTACCTATTTTAAGAGAAGTGAAAATAAGCACCGGTATCATTGGGGGAATACTCACATTCGAGCATATAAAAGCCAATGTTTTGTTCAAATTGAAGAATACTGCCAAAGTAATAGTAAGTATGGTTTGAAATCCCCAAAAAGGCGCAATACCAAAGAATACGCCTAATGCTACCGAACCTGCCTTCACACTATCACTGCTGTCGCTCTCTAAAATATCTTCTTTAATAAAACGTTTGAGACTCTTTTTTTTGGCATCTCTAAAGAAATTACGCGGTTTGATATAGAAAAGCGCAATGAGCACCAACACGCTGTTCAGCACACTGATACGCATAAAATCCCTAAACGGACGAAAATGCGAAACTCGTTCTTCGGGGTCGTACAACACTTGTATAGGTACATTCTTCAGTTGTACCCCATTCCAACTACTGCGCACTAATATCTCTATCTCAAACTCAAACTTTTCGGTGTAATATTTCTTAGGAATGTGATGCAAAGGATATAACCTATATCCCGATTGCGTATCAGGAAGATTGACACCCGTTTCGAGGTGAAACCAGAAGTTAGAAAATTTATGCCCAAAACTACTTTTCTTAGGCACCCCGTCTTGGGTCATATTCCTACTACCTACCAATAGAGTAGATTCACTTTCAGCTTCTATAGTAGCTATAAATACAGGTATATCTTCGGGGTAATGTTGTCCGTCGGAGTCGATGGTAACGGCATAGTCGTACCCTAAATCGCGGGCTTTGTTAAAGCCTATGCGGAGGGCGTTGCCTTTGCCTTTGTTCTTAGGAAGATGAATAATAGTGAGCTCAGGGTAACGAGCGAGTATATCGGGAGTAGCATCTGTTGCACCATCATTCACTATGATAATGTGAGAGGTATAGCGCAACACCCCATCAATCACACGAGCGAGGGTTTTAGCATTGTTATACGTAGGAATTAAAACGCAATAGTTCATAGCCCCATTTTCTTTTTCTCTTCGTCGTTAAACACTTTCGACTTCTTTACAAACCCTGCTATATACTTTTGTAGTTCACGGGTTTGCTGAGCGTAGTGTGCGAGTATAAAATCCTTATCGTCAGTGATGTCGTTGCGATAGGGTACTACTTTGGGCAAGTGTTCTTGCACACTGAGGCGTATAAGGTGGAGTTCAGCGTTTTGAGGTTGCTGGTTGAGAGCATTTTCTAACAGCGGTTTGCCTTCTTTGAGCAGGGCAATACGATTGCCTCCAAATTTTGCTAATATCATCTTACTCGCCCCTTTATAAGCACTTAGCACCACATCAGTAGTAGGAGTATTAGCTATCAGCTCTGCAAAAGCTACAGCGTTTTCTTTGCTATCGGAAGCCGTAGTATAGGCAACGCGTACTTTCTCAAGGCTCTGCGCTTGCAGTGCTCCAAAACTCAAGAATAATATGATGAAGTAGATGTGTTTCATTTAGCCTATAAGTTTTTCAACTTTGCCAAAGGTGCGAGCCACACGGGCAGGAAACTTTGGCAAAGTCTTACCTAATTACTTGTTAAATATCGCTCTATACAGGTCGCTACCATTGGCATATAGTAAAAGGGCTATTAAAATAACAAAACCTACCATTTGGGCGTGTTCTAATACTTTTTCACTCGGTTTTCTACCCGTTACCATTTCGTAGAGGAGGAATACCACGTGTCCCCCGTCTAAGGCTGGGATAGGTAAAATATTCATAAAGGCTAGGGCAATAGATAGGAAAGCAGTAATATGCCAAAAAGCGAGCCAATTCCAAGACGATGGAAAGAGCTTTCCTATAGAACCAAAGCCTCCTACTTCACTGGCTCCCTTCTTGGTAAAGATAAATTTAAACTGGGCTACATAGTCGTGTAGCACATTGTAACCGTATGCAATTCCGTGACCGAGAGTTTCTCCTAAACTGTAAGTCTTATGAGTAAATTGTACCTCACCTTCGGTTTGCATACCGCTGATACCTATTTTTTTATTACTGTCGGGCAGGACGCTGAGGGTCATTGGCTTTCCGTTGCGCTCAATAGCAAAAGTGACTGGAGTGTTTTCAGGAGCCATTGCAAGAGCAGGGGTTACATCGGAGAAATAGTAAATAGGTTCTCCATTGATGCTTAACAACTTATCGTCCTTTTGTAAACCTGCTTTGGCAGCTGGTGATTCGGCGAAAACCGTATCGATAATGGGTTTTACTTTTACACTAAAAGGAGTTGTTTCTCCTCGTAAATAGAGCATCTTCCCAATAGAATCGGGGAGAGATAGAGTACGCACAGTTCCGTCTTGTCCTTTTACGGTAAGCTCACTGGTATTGCGCAACAAGATATATTTACTTACATCGGCTACGCTTTCTAAGGGTTTACCATTGATAGCGGTTACAATATCGCCGTTCTGGAACCCATAAGCACGCATTGTGCGGGTTACTGCAAAACCTTCCTTAATACCTTCGGGTTTGAGCTGGTCTTGCCCCCAAGTGAAGAGTATCATCGCGTAGATAATGAAGCCTAAGAGCAGGTTTACCGTTACACCACCTACCATAATGATAAGGCGTTGCCACGCAGGTTTAGAACGGAACTCCCACGGCTGTGGAGGTCGCGCCATTTGCTCTTTGTCCATACTCTCATCAATCATACCGGCAATCTTCACGTAGCCACCCAACGGTAGCCACCCAATGCCGTATACTGTTTCGCCTATCTTCTTCTTAAAAAGGGCAAACTTCACATCGAAGAAAAGAAAAAACTTTTCTACTCTTGTTTTGAAGAGTTTAGCAGGTATAAAATGTCCTAACTCGTGTAGGACTACTAAAATTGAAAGACTCAGAATCAGCTGAGCCGCTTTTATTAAAAATACTTCCATTCTTTTTTAGGCCATAGGCATTAGGCCTTAGGCCACAGGGGGGGGTAGGATAATATAACTATTGCGTATTACTTATTGTCAAACTTTTTTGTAAAGAAGTAAGCATTTTTCCTACTTCTTTTATTAAACCAAAAGCTCTTTCAATATCTGAATTGTTTAGATAATTAATTTTTACACAAAGCAATAATTGTGTTTCTAATTCAGCATTTGAACCTTTGGCGACAGATAAAAAATGAGTATATTCTTTAATTGAATATCTCCCTCTTCCTTCAGCAATATTACTTGGAATAGAGATAACAGCACGTCTCATTTGGTCACTTAAAGCAAATTGTTCTTCTTTAGGTAGTTTCTTAACTAAGTTATAAACTTCAACTACAAGATCCATTGCTTTTTGCCAAACAATTAAATCTTTAAAGTCTTTAATATCATTCATAGGTTTCAGACCATAGGCATTAGTCCTCAGTCCACAGGTTTTAAGATAATGTTCCTAAGACCTATTGCCTAAGGCCTTTTTATTTGCTAATTGTCCGCAGGCGGCATCGATGTCTTTACCACGGGAGTGGCGAACGGTAACGGTGATGCCTGCCTCTTCAAGCATTGTTTGGTAAAGTTCAAGCGCTTTAGGGTCGGCTTGTTGAAATGCTCCATCGTCAATAGGGTTGTACTCAATGAGGTTTACCTTAGAAGGGGCAAACTTACAAAACTTTATCAGTGCTTCTACGTCCTTCTTCTGGTCGTTGATACCCTTCCACACTACGTACTCATAAGTAATACGGTTTTTGGTTTTTTGATACCAATACGCTAAGGCTTCGCGTAGTTCTTCCAGTGGAAATTGTTCATTGAAAGGCATAATGCCCGTGCGCACACTACTGATAGCCGAGTGCAAAGATACAGCTAATTTGAATTTTACCTCATCATCAGCCATTTTTTTTATCAATTTGGGGATACCCGAAGTGGATAGCGTAATGCGTTTAGGCGACATTCCTAAGCCTTCAGGCGAAGTAATCTTGTCGATTGCCTTCAATACATTATTATAGTTCATCAGTGGTTCGCCCATTCCCATAAATACTATGTTAGAGAGCGGACGACCAAAGAAAGCGCGACTTTGCTCATCGATTACCTTTACTTGGTCGAATATCTCATCGGGGAGGAGATTGCGCATACGTTTTAAGCGAGCAGTGGCACAAAACGAACAGTTGAGACTACACCCCACCTGACTGGATACGCAAGCGGTGGTGCGAGTATCGGTAGGAATTAGCACCGACTCTACTAATAACCCGTCGTGCAAACGCACAGCGTTTTTAATCGTACCATCGTTACTGCGCTGCATCACATCTACTTTGATATGGTTGATGTTAAAATGTTCGCTGAGCATCTCGCGTGTAGCTTTGGGCAGTGAGGTCATCTCCTCGAAAGTATGCACGCCTTTCTGCCACAACCATTCGTATACTTGGTTGCCACGAAAAGGTTTATCGCCATTGCTCTCGAAGAAAGCGCGAAGTTCGTCTTTGGTCAGTGCGCGTATGTCGCGTTTTTGTTGCATATAATCTTGTTAAGAATGAGGCTTTGCCTCAGAAATCTTACAAATCAATTCAAATCAAACAAAGAAGTATAGCTTTTCAACTTTGGCAAAGTTTACGACTCTAATTATAATTTAAAATCCTTTACTACTTCTTCTAACGGCAAGCGCGATTTTGGGCGCAAGTGCAACTGATTGCTATCCTCGGGGTCGCGATAGCCTATCGCCACCGCAAAGAGCGTAGTGTATTGAGGTTCATTCAGAAGCTTGTCGTATTCGGTATTAATGATGCCTTCCATAGGGGTACTATCGATGCCCATAGAAGCACACGCACTGAGAAAAAAGCCTAATGCAATATACACTTGGTTGTTTATCCACGCATAAAGTCCTACATCACCTTTGGGTTTCTGCACTTTATGATAGAAGTTGAGTCCTGTTTCGGTAGCAGCTTTAGCGAGCTTTTTCTCAAATGAAGGCAAGGCACTATTCGCCATAAACACTACTAAATGGCTGGCTTGCTTCACGCGTTCTTCATTGATGAACGACGCTTTGGCGAAAGCCTCTTTAGTAGCTTCATCACTTATGAACACAAATTGCCAAGGCTGTGAATTGATAGACGAAGGAGCGAGGCGTAATATCTCTTTGAGCTTAGCGATATCCTCATCGCTTACGCGCTGAGAGCTGTAATGTTTAGTAGTATAGCGAGTTTGTGCTAATTTTAAAAAATCCATAGTGTTTTGTTTTTAAGTTTAACTTTTAATTTCAAGGTGCAAAGGTACGGCGTAATTAGCAATTTAACAAATAAGGAAAAAGGTAAAAGGTGTGGCAGGTGAAATATAGTTAAAAATCAAGAGGTTATTCGAAGGTCATTCGAATCTAAGGCTACGGTAAGACGAAAAAAACTCCGCTCTCGATGGCTTTCTCAGAGAGGTAAAGGCAACGAGAGCGGAGTTTAACGTAAGAGTAAGAAAAAAGTTAGATTTATTAAATTGATTCTTTTCTTACCATTATTTTGTTATAGGCATATAGTGATAGGGCAGCAAAGACCCCTATTCCACAAATAAGATACCACATTTTGTTGGGGTTATAAGTATTCCAAAGCAAATCGGTGATTTGAGACTGACTGAGACCTAACTTCTGACTTGCTAAATCGAAATATTCCTTTTTAGTGAGGTTTTCGGGCATTGCAATGGCTTTATTTGTGAGTTCGGTTTTTAGTAAAGTATATTTATCAGACCATTTTTCGTATAAATCACCAGAAATAAGTCCTGCAATATAATTACCTACCGCCACAGGCAAGAAATAAGTACCTTGATAGAGGGCTTCCTTCCCCTTAGGGGTGATTTGAGCAATAAAAGCTGAAAGCGTAGGGCTAGCAGCCATTTCGCCTATGGAGAAAATCATAGTGCCTATAATGGTAAACCACACATTATTGAACATAAAAGTGAGCGTTACCCCTATGGTTCCGATAATCGTACCGCGAATCATTGCGCTTACGTGAGTCATTTTGGTTACGAAATAGGATACAACTACCTGAAAGAAGATAATCATAAATGAATCGATATTGATGAACCATTCGGCTTTTACTTGTCCTTTTTCGGTGAGGATAGTGCCTAAGAAAGGCAAATGATGGTTAATCCACGCACTTACTTTGGAGGAATCTACCCAATCTTCGATAAAATTAGGCAGGGTGTAGAACAGCTGGTTGAACATCGTCCAAAAACCGACCATCAGTATGAGCAATATGGTAAGGCGACGGTCTTTGAGTGCCTCTATAATGTGCATTATGGATTCTTTGATTTCGGTGAGAATAGGTTTGCTGTCGCGTTGTGCCATTTTAGGTTCTTTGAAAAAGAATAAAACTACCAGCAGGTTGATAACCATTACCACCGCGGCTTGCAGGAAGATAATGCGCCAACCGAGGGTAGTGCGTAGGTAGGACGACATTGCAGGACCTAAGAAGCCCCCGACGTTCACCATCATATAAAAGATACCGAAGCCCATTGTACTGGTGCTTTCATCGGTATTGCGAGCAACGGTACCGTTGATAACGGGTTTGAAGAAGCCCCCTCCAACGGCGGCAAAAAGGAACATCATATACATCGACCAATAGGTGTTTACTTCACCCATTAGGTAATAGCCTATCGCCATTATAGTACAAGAAATGACCAAAGAGAGTTTGTAGCCTATACGGTCGGCTATCACGCCAAAGACAAGTGGCAAAAAGTACTGTATAGCGGTTACGTTGCCTATAATACTTCCTTTTTCGGTATGCGAAAGACCCAATCCGCCTTGGTCAGTTGAAGCTACTAAATACAAGGGGAGAAGGGTAAAGATACCGTAGAAGCCCCAACGTTCCATCAGTTGGAGGAAACTTGCTACCCAGAAGTTGGGTGAGAAAGTTTTGAGTGTTTGACCGAAGGATTTTTTATTTTCTGACATAGTTCATTTATTTTTGATATCTGTTTGAAAAGGCTCTGAGAATCTCAAAGTTTGAAACTTTGGTTAAGTGCAAGGGGCATCACGTTTTACCTTTTGATTCATAGTATATCCTGAATTAAAGTGCAAAAATAAAAGCATTTTTGCTTCTATAAAAATAAAAAAGAGGTTTTATACAAAGGGAGTTGGAGATGTTATAAATATAACAATGCTCATAATGCCATAATTCAACTTTGGCAAAGTTTAAAACTTTGCCAAAGTTCGAGACGAAAAAGCGATGACAGCCAGAGAAAATTAGCAGATTAGAAAATGAGAGAATTAGAAAATAAAGGAAGATTGAGGGGTTCGGAAGATATCGAAGGAGTTCGGAAGGGAGAGTTTTGGGAAAAGGTAAAAGATGAGCTGTATTTTGGGTGGGGTTAGCTTATAGAGAGCTTATAGGAAGCTTATACGAATCTTGGACGATTGGTATAGGAAGGGTATGTGAAAAGTTGATTCATAATACAATACAACAACGCTAAAAATGTTAAAAACGGGGTTTCGAGGCGAAAGAAAGAGGAATCCTCACCCCGTCCCTCTCCAAAGGAGAGGGGGAGTGTAGCGACGGAAAATCAAAAGAAACCTCCCCCTTGCCCCCTTCAAAGGAGGAATGTGGCGACGGAAAAGAGAAGAAATGACGAGTGACGAATGATGAATGACGGAGGTAATGTGAGGTTATAGTGGCGACGGGCAGTTGTAGCACGGCTGGTAAATTAATTAGCAAATTTATGTGAGGTACACAGGCGTTTTATTAATAGCAGATGAGCAGATGAGAAGTGACAAAAATAATATAAATAGTGTATAATTCTTTCGTAGATAGCATATTTTTCTTACTTTTGCCCCAAAATCTTAAAAACAGATATAGAATGACAGACACTCAACTCACTCCCGAACAATATGAACTTTTCAAAAATGCTGAAAATCGTCTCAAGCAGAAACGATTGTTATATCTTCACTTCTTTGTCTTTGTGTTAGGCTCTATCTTTTTTGTAGTAGCCAATAAGGTATTAGACTACGGAGCGACCTATAATTGGTATTTGTGGGCGATACTCTTGTGGCTTTTCATCTGGCTGTGGCACGCTATGAATGTATTTGTTTTGCATCGCTTCTTAGGAAAGGAATGGCAAGAAAAGCAACGCGAACAACTGATAGCAGCTCAACAGAAAAAACTTATAAAGATGGAAGCCGCAGTAGAAAAAGAGTTTGCCACACAAAAGGAACAAGCAAAACGTGAATTGGCAGCTGAACAGGCTGAGAAAGATAACGAGCAAACCAATACGTCGTCTACAAACTTTTAACTGTTCACTTTTCACTATTCACTAAATATGATAACTCTTATAGCTGCTGTTGCCGAGAATAACGCTATTGGCAAAGGTGACCAACTGTTATGGCATTTGCCTGAAGATTTTAAGCATTTTAAACGCCTCACAACGGGACACTGCATTATAATGGGGCGGAAGACTTTCGAGACTTTCCCGAAGCCTTTGCCTAACCGTATACATATTGTTATTACGCGCCAGAAAGGGTATGCGAAAGAGGGAGCTGTGGTGGTTTCTTCAGTTGAAGAGGCGATAGAAAAGGCTTTGGCAATAGACCCTAACCCTTACGTGATAGGCGGTGGAGAAATCTATGCGCAAGCCCTCCCCTTTGCCGATGTGATAGAACTCACACGGGTACATCACACTTTTGCCGAAGCTGATGTATTCTTTCCTGAGTTTAACCGTGAAGAATGGGAATTAGTTGCCTCTGAGCGTTTTGAAAAAGACGAACGGCACGCTTATGGGTTTACTTTTGAAAGATACGTCGTAACACGGTCGTAGCACGACGGGCAGCCGTAACACGGCGGGCAGTCGTAGCACGACAGGCAATTTTGTAGGGATTATAATAATATACCAATACTGGTAGTGAGATAGAAAATATTACGCGTAGAAGCGAGTTAGTCGTAGCACGACAGGCAATTTTGTAGTGATTATAATATACCAATACTGGTAGTGAAATAGAAAATATTACGCGTAGAAGCGAGTTATAAATAGAATAAAGATGAAAAAATGGATTGGCTCCTTAGCCTTATGGCTAATGGGGTGGAAGATAGAATTACAAGGTGATTTGAAAACCTTAAACCGCTGTGTGTTAGTAGTAGCACCACATACTACTAATTGGGAGTTTGTTTTGGGAATCTTAGCTTATTGGAAGATGGAAAAACCGATTAAACTCATTATAAAAGATGCGCATACCAAAGCGTGGTACGGCTGGTTAGTGCGCAAGTTAGGAGGGATTGGCATCGACCGTTCACAGCGCAATCACTTGATAGAACTTGTTACTGAACTCTTTAAGAAAGAAGACTTTAGCTTGGTAGTAACCCCTGAGGGAACGCGTTCTAAGGTGAACAAGTGGCGTATGGGCTTCTATCATATAGCTCTTTCTGCCCAAGTACCCATCGTTTTAGGTGCTGGTGATTTTAAGAAGAAAATGATATACATCGGGAAGACCATTAGCTTAGAGGACTTACAAACGCTCCCACAAGAGCAAATAATGGAGGAAATACAGAACTTTTATAAGGATATTACTCCTAAATACCCCGAACAGTGGAACCCTAAGATTTATTGATGTGAAAACAGTCGTTATAAGGAATTGAATAATATAAAAAGTCAGCTTTTATAGCTGACTTTTTATATTATTGTATCATTTCCCAAAGTTTGTCTTTCAGTTGCTGAATACCTTTGCCCGATACCGACGAGATAAACAAGAAAGGCGTATCACCTAATCCTGTTGCTACTTCTTGCCGAATGGCTTCGGTGAGCTCGTCGTCTAACATATCCGATTTTGAAATGGCTATGAGGCGGTCTTTGTCCAATAGTTCAGGGTTGTATTCTTTGAGTTCGTTGAGCAAGATGTGGTATTCAGCAATGATATCCTTGCTGTCAGCGGGAATGAGGAATAGCAATACCGAGTTGCGCTCTATATGTCGCAAGAAGTAATGCCCCAAGCCCTTGCCTTCGGCAGCTCCCTCTATAATCCCAGGTATATCGGCTACTACAAACGATTGGTAATCGCGGTTTTGCACAATACCCAAGTTGGGTTTGAGGGTTGTGAATGGATAGTCGCCTATTTTTGGCTTAGCAGAAGTAATTACCGATAGCAATGTAGATTTGCCCGCATTGGGGAAGCCTACAAAACCTACATCGGCTAACACTTTTAACTCTAAAAGCAACTCGCGTTCTTCACCAGGGAGACCTGGTTGGGCGTAGCGCGGGGTTTGGTTGGTAGCGGTGCGGAAATGCCAGTTGCCTAATCCCCCTTTGCCACCGCGCAAAACGATGATTTCTTGTCCGTCTTCTGTAATTTCAAAGAGTACTTCTCCAGTTTCAGCATCTTTAACAATGGTTCCTAAGGGGACTTCCAAAGTGATATCTTTACCGTCGGCACCAAAACTACGGTTGGCTCCTCCGGCTTCTCCGTGTTCGGCACGAAAGTGCTGCTGGAACTTGAAGTGTATGAGCGTCCAAAGGTGTTTATTGCCACGCAAGATGATATGCCCTCCTCTACCGCCATCGCCTCCATCAGGACCGCCTTTGGGCACGAACTTCTCGCGGTGTAGGTGCATAGAGCCTGCACCTCCTTTGCCAGAGGCAGCGTATATCTTTACGTAGTCGGTGAAATTGCCTTCGGTCATTGGGGATTATTCAGCTTTAATTTTGTCGATGGTCTCAGAAAGGCGGGTAGTAATTTCTTCGATAGTACCTATACCATTAATCGTGTGATATTTACCTTGCGTTTGATAGAAAGTGATAAGAGGAGCTGTTTTTTCGTTATATTCAGTGAAACGGTTGCGTATTTTCTCTTCGTCTTGGTCATCAGTGCGACCGCTCACTTTACCGCGCTCTACCAATCGTTTGATGAGTATCTCGTCATCAGCTTCCAAGGCAAGAGTGCCGTGAATGCGCATTCCTTTGTTGTCTAAGAAAGCATCGAGGGCTTCGGCTTGTGCGATAGTACGAGGGAAGCCGTCGAAGATAAATCCTTCGGCATTAGGGTTCTTTTCAACTTCCTCTTGTAGCATTTGTATAGTAACTTCATCGGGTACGAGGTCGCCTTTATCCATATACGATTGAGCGAGTTTGCCGAGTTTGGTTTCGTTCTTGATATTATGACGGAAAATATCACCGGTAGAGATGTGTACTAAGTTGTATTTGTCTTTCAAAAAAGCGGCTTGGGTGCCTTTGCCAGCTCCTGGTTTGCCGAAAAGTACTAAATTTGTCATAGTTAATGAAGTGTTTAATTGATATACTTGGGGTAGGTTGCGCGCTATCTCGTCAAAATCCAATCCATAGCCCACGATAAAGCGGTTAGGGATAGGTTTGCCTACATAGTCTATTTTGAGGTCTTTTTTGTAGGCATCGGGTTTGAAGAAGAGGGTAGCCACGCGGAAAGAGTTCACCTTTTTATCTTCGAAAATGCGGTAAATTTCTTCTAAAGTGTTGCCGGTATCGATAATGTCTTCCAAGATTACCACATCACGTCCTTCCACTGGGGTAGAAAGCCCTATGAGTTGGTGTATTTTTCCAGTAGACTGGGTGCCTTTATAAGACGCCATTTTTACAAATGATATTTCACATTCGCCTTTGTAGTGCCTTAGGAAGTCGGCTGCAAACATAAAAGAGCCATTCAGTATGGCGATAAAAATGGGGCGTGATTCTTGCAAATCTTGATATACCTCACTTGCCATTCGTTCGGTAATTTGGTTGAGTTCCTCGGCAGATACGTAAGGCTCAAAAGTCTTATCGTGTAATTTTATCAGTTCCATTGTTTAGTCTTTAGTCGTTTAGAAATTGATTCTGTTGAATACTTTTGCAGAGTTTTCTTTTTGATGTGAAAAAGAATAAATGATTACATTCCTCATCTCTTCTTCAATAATGTAATATATAGCTATTTTATACTTTTTGGTATATAGTATTCTTAAAGCTTTATATTTTTTCGGACATATAAAGGGCATAAATCTAAGGTAGTCCAAATTATGCTGAATATCATCATAAACTTTATCAGCTAACCCTTGTTGTAGTATATCGTATTTAGCAATAATACTTTTCAATTCTTTCTTAGCTTCTTCAGAAAAAAATAAGTTATATTCCAAATTCATTTCTTATTTCTCTTTTTACTTCTTCATATGGAATTAATAACTCTGGGTGATTTTTGTATTTTTCAATACGTTCATCTAACATCTGTTTTTGTGCTTCAGAAATGTCATATTCTTCTTCCTCTTCCCAAGTAGCTCTTTCACGTAAAAAGCGATATTCCTCAATAGGAATAACGGCTAATATGTCATTCCCTTCGAAATCTTTGATATATTGTACAGCTGAGTTCATAACAAACTATTTAATTGTGGATTTAAATTGCAAAAGTAATCAATTTTAATGAATGAGCAAAATCTGTTTTTTCTAAATATTGTAAAGAGCAAAGCTATAATAAACGTCGCTTTCCTCATAATTTATACAAAAATAGATTGTCCTATATCTGTTAATATCAGCTCTTTGCCTTTTGCCTTAAAACTCCTCTTTGCTAAATCCTTATCATCTAACTTAATGAGGTTAAAAGTGTCGTAATGATACCCCAACACCTTGTTGCATTTCACAAAGTCCGAAGCCATAATAGCGTCTTCCACGTCCATTGTAAAGTTACCTCCAATGGGCAATATAGCTAAGTCCAACTTATAACGCACTGGTATAAGTTGCATATCAAAATACAAAGCCGTAGCCCCCGATACGTATACCGTCTTTTCCAAAGTTTTAATTACAAACCCACAAGCGCACCCGCCGGCAGTGCCATTTTCAAAGGTAGAAGAATGCAATGCTGGTACCATCTTCACCGACCCAAATGGGAAACTGTACAACCCTCCCAAGTCCATAGGGTGCGAATTTTCTATTCCCAAATTAAAAAAGTAATTAGAGATTTCAAAATTCGAAATGATCTGCGCTTTCGTGCGCTTAGCTATCTGCTCCACGTCCGATATATGGTCTTGTTGCGCCGAGGTTATCAAGATGTAGTCAGCAGGAATCGTATTGATATCTATATGGCTTGCCAAAGGATTATTAGCAATAAAGGGGTCTACAAGCAAATGTGTATCGCCTATTTTGATGCTCACACACGAGTGTCCGTAATAAGTTACCTCCATAGTTATTATGTTTTTTAGTGTATTTATTTAATATATATAACGTCCGTTACTATCTCCTTCTTTCGTTTAACTCTCCTTAAAATATATGTATCAAAATCCCCACAAAAAAGAGTACCGAAAGCAAAAAAGTACTCAGGGCTACTATCTTTAATTCTTTATCAAGCTGTTTGAGTTCCGTATTTCGTTTTATGGTGAGTAAATGTCCTATTAAAGGCAGAAAAGCAACTAAGTACAGAAGCTCCCAGCGCATTTGCAAACGCATCACCGAAAAGCCCAACATTGCCACCATCGCCAATATAACTAAATAATAATGATAATATTTAGCCATCGGAATTCCCATTTTCACTACCAATGTATGTTTGCCCGAACGCTTGTCGTTCTCATAATCGCGCATATTGTTTAGGTTCAGCACTGCTACACTCAGTAAGCCAATAGCTATAGCGGGCAACCATATAACCTTATTCAAGCTCTCTGTGTATAAGAAATAACTGCCTACCACGCTCACTAACCCAAAGAACACAAACACAAATAGGTCACCCCAACCCCGATACCCATAAGCCGATTGCCCCACAGTGTACTTGATAGCCGCTACCACACACAGCACTCCTAAAACAAAAAACACCGAGATATATAACAAATTTTCTCTTCCAAAAGCCGTATAAATAAGCACCGTAGCCGAAAATAACGACAGTAAAGCAGTGATAAGTACAACCCTCTTCATCTGCCTACGCGTAACTCTCCCACTCTGCAAAGCTCTTGTAGGACCTATACGGTGCTCATTGTCCGTGCCTTTTACCCCATCGCCATAATCATTGGCAAAGTTCGAAAGTACCTGAAACAAAATAGTGGTAAGCAGTGCCCAACCAAAAATCTCCCTCCTAAAAGCATAAGGGTCTTCGCGAAATGCCAAAGCACTCCCCGTGATAATCCCCGCAACCGATAAGGGTAAGGTGCGCAACCTCGCAGCTTTCAAAAGAGTTATGATATCCATAGAGCCTGCAAAATTACAAATACTAATGACAAATACAATAATATATTCTAATAATTCTTTTTGCTTTATACTTTTCTCTAAAAAGGATTTCAATAACCCTGCTCCAACTTTCAAAGCTCATAGAGATTACTAAAAAAGATATTTATTTCGTTATGAAGATGATTTTTGGAATGTTTTTCTATAAAAATAGTGTTTGTGTAGAAATGTATAGATATAGCTATCGTCCAAGGTTCGTATAAGGTTTGTATAAGATACCTATAACAAGAACTTTTTTCTGTTTGGTTTCTCTATATTATAGCCTATCCGAATTTACGCACTACACTTTGGCAAAGTTTTAAATTTTGCCAAAGCTGATTGTACTGATAACCAACTACTTTTTCGGCATTCGTAGGGGTAAAGCTTGTAATAGCAGAGTATGTGAGGCTATTCACCCTTCCAAAAAACAAGCCTTTTTATTCGCAATCTATTTTTGTTTGACTATAAAACACTTGTATTAGCTTAATTCTATATCTTGATTTATCTTTTACCTTTTTAGCTCTTACTGCGTAAAATATATCAATTTCCTTCTATAAATGCTCAACAACTTCGATTTGGAAATAAACCCTACGTACTTACCGTCCTTCACTACGGGCAAGTTCCACGCACCA
This sequence comes from Capnocytophaga sp. oral taxon 412 str. F0487, assembly GCF_000271925.1. NCBI lineage: Bacteria > Pseudomonadati > Bacteroidota > Flavobacteriia > Flavobacteriales > Flavobacteriaceae > Capnocytophaga > Capnocytophaga sp. oral taxon 412. The sequence continues at coordinate 26,164 of NZ_AJZR01000003.1, forward strand.
GTATGCTGAAACTTATCCATTACGGTGCTCATCTTGTCCTTGCCCATTTCTATGATGGCAGGTGGTTTTTGCATTAGTTCTACGGCAGGAATCTTGTCGTAATAGTTCGTTTCAAAAATCAAGTGTCGTATGTCGTCAAGCAGTATCACACCTTGTAGCGTACCTTTTTCGCGGTCGAGTACGGGGTAAATATTGCGGTTCGACTCGCGCACAGCATTGTACACCACCTCACGAAGTTTCATATCGGTATATACGGGAGTGAAATTGTGTTCCACCACTTGGTCAAAATCCATTAGGGTGAGTATCGATTGGTCTTTATTTTGCGAGATGAGTTCTCCTTTTCTGCCTAATTCCATCGTATAAACAGAATATTTATTAAAATATTTGGCTACCAAAAACGATACCGCAGCAGTGAGCATCGCCGGTACTAAAAGCGAATAACCTCCCGTTACCTCGGCGATGAGAAAAACAGCCGTAAGGGGTGCGTGCAATACCCCCGTCATCAGGGCAGTCATTCCCACCAAAGTGAAGTTCGGTAACTCTGCTTTATAGCCCAAAATAGGAAACTCGTTGATGATGCGCGCCAAGCAGTTCCCCATCACTCCCCCCATAAACAGCATAGGCGAGAAGATACCTCCTACCCCTCCCGCACCAAAGGTGAGCGAGGTGGCAATAACCTTTGCAAAGGTAAGTGCAGCCAAAAGTAGGATAATCACCCACGCATTCGATAAGTCCCAACCAAAAATATTACTACTCAGTGATAGTTCGGGGTGACCTTCTTTCAGGTGATTGATAATCTCGTGTCCTTCACCGTAAAGCGGTGGCATTATGTAAATAAGCAACCCCAAAAGAGCTCCGCCTACTACTATTTTTAGCCAAGGAGAAGTGAGTTTCTTAAAAGCAGCATTCATTTTCTCGTATACATAGGTAAAGTAAGCCGACATCAATCCGCCTACCACGCCTAAAAGAATATAAAAAGGAATACCTTGCAATGAAAAAGCTCGCGTGATGGTTATGGGTATTAACACTTCACTGCCAAAGAAGAAATAGGAAGTGAATACCCCACAAAGGGAAGCGATAAACAGTGGTATGAGTGACGAAAGCGTCAAATCCAACCCAAAAACCTCAATAGCAAACAGTATCGCCGCAATAGGCACTTTAAAAATAGCTGCCAAAGCCGCCGCACAAGCACACGCCAAAAGCAACATCCGGTTAGATTGATTAATGTGAAAAAACCTGCAAATATTGGAACTAATACCTGCCCCCGTTACTACCATCGGGCCTTCTAACCCCACCGAACCTCCAAAACCAACAGTAATAGGTGCTGTGAGGATACTGCCATACGCCTGAAAGCGCTTCATTATCCCTTTTTGGTGGGCTACTGCATAAAGAATCGAAGGGATTCCGTGGTTCACATCGTGCCGTATCACGTATTTTTTTACCAAATACACAATGGCAAAGCCTAACATTGGGAGGATAAAGTAAAAACTATAAGTAATAGTTTGAGCGAGCTTGTCGTCTAGCAGCCACTGAATAAGATGTGTAAACGAGCGCATTGCCAAGGCAGCCAATCCCGTAGCAATGCCTATTATTCCACTGAGAATAAGGATAAAACGCCTATCCGAAATATGCTTTACACGCCATATCAAAAGGCGTTTAAGAAGATGTTGCTGGTGATGGGTCGTCATTATACTTTTCTTAAAAACGGTGCAAAAATACAAAACAAATCTCAATACACCAATTATTCTTCACCTTACCTTCTCCATAGGTTCAATCATTCTGCGCTTATTCTTCATCTGCCTATGTGGCTCGCACCGTCTTTTGTCCCTCTTTCCTCCACTGATTCTTAATCTATTAGTCAGCGTAGAGCCACTGTAGACCCACTGTAGACCCACTGTAGACCCACTGTAGACCCACTGTAGACCCACTGTAGACCCACTGTAGAGCCACTGTAGAGCCACTCATCGTTCGCCTTATCTTCGTCTTTCCGTCGCTACATACTTTGCCAAAGTTGAAAATCACTCAAAAAACCTATCTTATCTTCACCATTAATCATTAACCATTAACCACTAACCACTAATTCTTCTTTTTTGCTATTTCAAAAAAACTTTGTACTTTTGCACTTTACTAAAACAGAATAATTATGTCTTGGTTTAAAAGAACAGCAAAAGGAATACAAACCTCTACTGAGGAAAAGAAAGATATCCCCAAAGGATTATGGTTTAAATCACCCAGCGGTAACATCGTCGAACAGGACGAGTTAGCTTCCAACTTCTATGTAAGTCCCGACGATGGGTATCACGTGCGCATAGGTAGTAAAGAGTACTTCCAGATATTGTTTGATAACAACGAATTTCAAGAACTCGATGCCAATATGAGCTCTAAAGACCCTTTAGAATTTGTCGATACAAAACCCTATACCCAACGTTTGGAAGAAGCTACTCAAAAAACAAACTTAAAAGATGCCGTGCGCACTGCCGTAGGAAGCTCTAAAGGTAAGTCTATTGTAATAGGCTGTATGGATTTCGCTTTCATCGGTGGTTCTATGGGGAGTGTAGTAGGTGAGAAGATTTGTCGTGCGATTGATTATGCTATCAAACACCGATTGCCTTTCTTGATGATTTCTAAATCAGGAGGCGCACGTATGATGGAAGCCGCTCTTTCACTAATGCAAATGGCTAAAACGTCTATTAAACTCGCTCAGTTAGACGAAGCCAAACTACCTTACATCTCGCTTTGTACCGACCCTACAACGGGAGGTATCAGTGCATCGTTTGCAATGCTGGGCGACATCAATATAGCCGAACCAGGGGCTCTTATTGGTTTTGCAGGACCTCGCGTAGTGAAGGATACAACAGGGCAAGACCTCCCCGAAGATTTCCAAACAGCAGAGTTCTTACTCGAACACGGCTTCTTGGATTTTATCGTAAATCGCAAAGAGCTCAAAGACAAAGTGAATTTGTACATCGATTTGGTGATGAACCGCGCTGTGAGAGCTTAAAATATAGGCGGCTCGCACCTTTGGCAAAGTTGAATCCCTAAAACCTAACAATGTGAACACACTTATATTAAATAAAAATATCGACTTTGAGCAGTATCAACAAATAGTTGATTACTTTGCTACCATAGGAATTGAGGTAACCAATCCTTACGAATATCCTTCTCTAATAACAAATGAGGATAAACAAGCAATTGCCTTAGCGCGTGAAGACGTCGAAAAAGGCAATTGGATAGACGGAAAAGAATTATTCGATAACATCAGAAAAAGATATGCGAGTAAGGTGGTCGGGTAAGGCTAAGACAGAGCTAGAAAACACTTTAGATTTCTGGAGTGAGAACAATAAATCTGACTCTTATTCTGAAAAAATAGCAATTGAAACTGAAAAAGTTCAGAAAGAAATAGAAGAAGACCCCTATTTTTTAGCTAAATACATAGAAGAAGATAATGTTTATCAGCGAATTTTCTTTAAAGGAAGATTTTTACTCTACTATGAAATTAAAGGAGATAGTGTAATAATTCTCAGATTCAGAAGCACTAAACAAAAACCCTTGTTTTAGTTCTTAGTATTCTAATAAAAACTAAAGTAATATGAGTCAGTAGTTTCCTACTATTGCCTATACCCTAACGCCTATGGACTAAGTCCTATTGCCTAAATATGATTTCTTTCAGAGCACCGAGTAATATAGCCTTAGTAAAGTATTGGGGTAAGAAGGGGGAACAGCTCCCTGCGAACCCTTCTATCAGCTTTACACTCACGCATTGTTATACCGAAACTTCTATTGAATATGAACGTAGGAGTGAATCTTCTATTGCCTCAGGCGAACCCTTTTCATTCGATTTTAGCTTTGAAGGACAACCCAAACCTTCTTTTCACCCTAAAATCCATACTTTCTTTGAGCGGATTGTAGCTTACTTGCCTTTCTTAAAGGACTATCATTTTAGTATTGCCTCACATAATTCTTTCCCTCATAGCAGTGGTATTGCCTCTTCTGCAAGCGCAATGGCTGCCCTCTCAGTATGCTTAATGCAAATTTCTAAAGAGTTAGGAGAGACTTCCACAGAAGAAGCTTTTTGGCAAAAAGCCTCTTTTTTGGCGCGCTTGGGTTCGGGCAGTGCCTGCCGAAGTGTACAAGGCAGTATAGTAGTATGGGGCGAACACCCTGCCATTATAGGAAGTTCCGATGAATATGGTATACCCTATCCCCTACCCGTTCACGAAGTTTTTCAAAATTATCAAGATACTATTTTGCTCATCGATAGAGGTCAGAAGCAAGTCAGCAGTACCGTAGGTCATAACCTAATGCACGGTCACCCTTTTGCTGAGGCGCGTTTTGCACAAGCCAATGAGAATATCAATAAACTTATCAGAAGTTTTGCTTCCGGTGATGTAGAGCGTTTCATAGAAGTAGTGGAAAGTGAAGCTCTCACTCTGCACGCAATGATGCAAACCAGTATTCCATACTTTATTCTGATGCGCCCCAATACGTTAGAAGTGATTCAGTGCATATGGCAATACCGTAAAGAAACGAATATCCCACTTTGTTTTACGCTCGATGCAGGGGCTAATGTACATCTGTTATACCCTAAAACTTCTACTACGGAAGTAAAATGGTTTATAGAAGAGGAATTAGCTCAATTTTGTGAAGGACGACAATATATTCACGACGAAGTAGCTACTATTTAGCCCGATTTCTTCTCCGTTGATTTTAACCCTTTTTTTGATAATTCCACATATTTGCTAATTGGCAAATTATTCCTACCTTTGCACAAATTTCTTAAACGAATGAACAAAACTGTTCTCATCACTGGTGCTACATCGGGCATAGGCAAAGAAACCGCCTTGTTACTTACCTCCAAAGGCTTTTTGGTCTATGGAACAGCGCGCAATGTAGAAGGCAAAAACTTGCCTTTTCGTCTCTTGCCAATGGACGTGCGAAACGAAGCTTCTATCAAAGAAGCGGTACAGCAAATCCTCACCGAAGTAGGTCGCATCGATATACTCATCAATAATGCAGGTGTAGGTATTACGGGTGCCGTAGAAGAACTCCCTACCGAGCAGTTGCATAACGTTTTCGCTACCAATCTCTATGGTGCTATAACTGTGATACAACAAGTCCTCCCAGCAATGCGCTCTCAGGGAAGCGGACGTATCATCAATATTGCCTCTATTGCAGGCTATATGGGCTTACCTTTCCGTGGGGCTTATTCAGCCAGCAAAGGTGCTCTCCTCCTGATGAGTGAAGCTCTACGTATGGAAGTTAAGTCTTTTGGTATAGAAGTCTGTACCATTTCCCCAGGCGATTATGCTACCGATATTGCTTCTCGCCGTTACCATACCCCTGTAAACGAAGGTTCTCCTTATGCCGAAGTCTATGAAAAACAACTCCGTCTGATGAACAAGCACGTCGATAGTGGTGGCGACCCCAAAGAAATGGCAGACAAAATACTGAAAGTCATCAATACCAAACACCCAAAAGTGCATTACAAACAAGGTGGTTTCTTGCAGAAGTTCTCCATTGTCCTCAAACGACTCTTGCCGAGCAAATCCTACGAGAAAATGCTAATGAAACACTATCAATTATAAATTAATAACATTATGAAATTTTTTATCGATACAGCGAATTTATCGCAAATTCAAGAAGCCCAAGATTTGGGTGTGTTAGACGGCGTAACCACTAATCCGTCGTTAATGGCAAAAGAAGGTATCACCGGCAAAGCCGCGATACTAAAACATTATACTGATATCTGCACTATCGTAGAAGGCGATGTTTCTGCCGAAGTAATCGCCACCGATTTTGAAGGTATTGTGCGTGAAGGTGAAGAACTCGCTGCCCTTCATCCTCAAATAGTAGTGAAAGTACCGATGATAAAAGACGGTATCAAAGCCATTAAATATTTCACCGATAAGGGTATCCGTACCAACTGTACGCTGGTATTCTCAGCAGGTCAGGCACTTTTGGCAGCCAAAGCAGGGGCTACTTACGTGTCGCCTTTCATCGGTAGACTCGACGATATCTCAACCGACGGTCTTTCGCTCATCGAGGACATACGTCTCATTTACGACAACTATAATTTCAAAACCCAAATTCTTGCAGCCTCAGTGCGCCATACGATGCACATTCTCGAATGCGCTAAAATAGGAGCCGATGTTATTACTGCCCCTCTTTCAGCAATCACCGGACTCCTCAAACACCCTCTTACCGACAGTGGCTTAGCACAGTTCTTAGCTGACGCCAAAAAATTAGGATAATTAACACAAATGAAAAAATTAGGATAATTAACACAAATGAAAAAATTATTTTTAACCTCATCATTCAGTTCAGTAGCAAAATTATTTGAAGATTTTGCAGGTGAACCCGTAAAAGGAAAGAAACTAGCATTTATTCCAACAGCAAGTTTGGTAGAAGAAGTGCGTTTTTATGTCGATGACGATAGAAAAGCCTTTGAAAAATTAGGTCTTATCATAGAAGAATTAGAAGTTTCTACCGCTACTACCGAAGAAATAGCTACAACATTAGAGCGAAATGATTATATTTTTATCTCTGGAGGAAATACTTTCTACCTAATGCAGGAACTAAAAAAGAAAGGAGCCGACAAACTACTTATTGAACAAATTAATAATGGAAAGTTGTACATAGGTACTTCAGCAGGTTCTGTCATTGCCTCTCCTACTGTTGAATTTGTTAGTGATATGGACGAAAC
>NZ_AJZR01000004.1:0-49887 GCF_000271925.1 Capnocytophaga sp. oral taxon 412 str. F0487
AATGACGAATAAAAGACGAAGGAATGACAGACCTAAGAGGATATTAAGTTGAACTAATGTTAGTCAGTTCATTTATTACCGCAACGGTATGACAGGCTACTATGGCTGCTGTTTCGGTACGTAAGCGAGTATTTCCTAATGAGATAGGCACGAATGCTTGTTGCAAAGCGGTGTTTATCTCATTAGTAGAGAAATCACCTTCAGGACCTATAAGCACGGTAATACGCTCAGGAAAGGGCTTGAGTGCGCGAGAGAGCAAGCGTTTTTCATTTTCTTGACAGTGAGCTATATATTTAGCTGAACTATCTGTCAGCATCGTTTTGAAAAACTGAGCTGATGCAATAGGCGCATTCAGTTTAGGCAAATAGCATTGCAACGATTGTTTCATTGCTGAAAGGAGTATCTTTTCAAAACGTTCTACTTTGATAGAAATACGCTCAGAATGTTCACAGATAATAGGAGTAATTTCATCAACGCCTATTTCAGTGGCTTTCTCCAAAAACCACTCATAGCGTTCATTCATCTTGGTAGGTGCTACCACCAAATGTAAGTAGTAAGGACGGGGAAGCTGAGGAGTACATTTCAGTATAGACACCTCACATTGTTTAGGTGTAGCGAAATCTAATTTTGCTTCAAAAAGAAGTCCTTTACCATTGGTAATATGGAGTATATCGCCTGCTTTTTTGCGCAGTACCTTTACTATATGTTGGCTTTCTTCCTTATCAAAAAAGCAATTTGTGCTACTTGAATGAAGGTTGGAGTGGAAAAATAATTGCATACTCATAATTTTATTTTCTTAGAAAAAATGGGCTTTATTGCGGGACAAAGATACAACAAAATAAAAAAAAGTAGATTTTTTATTTTGTAATTATAAAAATTGACTTACTTTCGCCCCGTGAAAAGTAATATTAATATGAAACGTGTAATAGTAGACTACAACAAACTAACTAATGAGATTCTCTCAATGTTGGTAGAGAAATACCCCGAAGGGTATACAGATGCAGATGTGATTCGTTTTAAGAACGCTAAAAATGAAACAGTTGATGCCTTGGAAGTCCGTACTGATGACACTATATATTTAGTGAAAGTAAGTACCCGCTTAGCTGACACTATGGAAAACTTCGACGAAGATGATGACTTTATGAATAACGAAGAAGATGATATGAGTGTAAGCAATTTAGATATACCTGATGACTCTTCACTAGACGACGAATAATAAAACACTAAAAAGCGTATGATTACCGCTTATATTCCTTATCAAAATATTCGTTTTTTCTCTAAACTCATCACTGATTATGTAGGTGAGAATAAAAAATTACGTCCTTTTTATCATAATTTTCCTTCATTGTTAGAATTTAAAAAGCAAATAGAAGAAAAAGCTCTTGATTTTACTGAGGAGAAACGCCATATTTTGGTCAGTAGTTTAAAAAAGCAATACGCTGAGGTAAAAACTACTCCGAAAGTACTTAAAAACATCGAACTTTTATCCAAAAGTAATACTTTTACCATCACTACGGGACATCAATTAAGTCTTTTTACAGGACATCTTTACTTCATTTTCAAGATAATTTCGGTAATTAATACTGCTAAACAGCTCGCCGAAAAGTACCCTGATAAGCACTTTGTACCTGTATACTGGATGGCTACAGAAGACCACGATTTTGAGGAAATTAACCACTTTCACTTCAACAATCGCACTATTTGCTGGAATAGCGACCAAACAGGAGCCACAGGCAACTTTGCTACTGACACACTTGAAGCGGTGTTTCAGACTTTTGACAAAGCCATAGGTCTAGGCAAAAATGCTAATACTTTGCGCACACTCTTCCACGATAGTTATCTGAAAAATAAAGATTTAGCCTCTGCTACTCGTTACTTAGTAAATGCTCTCTTTGAAGCATACGGAGTTGTAGTAATAGATGGCAACGATAAAGCCCTAAAAAGGCTATTTATCCCTTACATAAGCGATGATTTACTGCACAGTGTGGCACATACTGAGGTTACTAAAAGTATTAAGGCTTTACAGACTGTAAATAGCTCTTATCCCGTGCAAGTGAACCCTCGTGAGGTGAATATGTTTTATCTTACAGAAGGAGGACGACATCGCCTTGTGCGCACTGCGGACGGCTTTGAGGTACACGGTACGGATATTCGTTTTTCTGAGGAGGGGATTTTAGAGGAACTACGCACCTATCCAGAACGATTTTCGCCCAATGTAATCTTACGACCTTTATATCAAGAGGTAATATTACCCAATTTAGCATATATTGGTGGAGGTGGTGAAATAGCCTATTGGCTGGAATTAAAAGGATTTTTCAATAAGGAGAAAGTACCCTTCCCGATACTAATGTTGCGCAATTCAGCAATGCTTATATCGCAAAGACAAGCTGAAAAACTACAAAAACTAAAACTTTCAGTAGAAGACTTATTTCTAAAACCAGAAGATTTAAAAAACAAGAAAGTAAGACAGTTAAGCGAATTTCCTATAGATTTTACCCCTGAAAAAGAGTTACTACACAAGCAGTTTGAGCATTTATATGAGTTAGCTAAACACACTGATGTTACTTTTGAGAATGCTGTAAAAGCACAAGAAGTAAGACAAATGAAAGGGTTAGACAAACTGGAAAAACGCCTCTTAAAAGCCCAGAAAAGGAAGTTTGCAGAGGAATTGCAACAGACTATTTTTTTACAAAATGAACTCTTTCCTAACGGAGCCTTACAGGAGCGTTTTGCTAACTTCACAGATTTCTATTTGATGAAAGGAGAAGAACTCATTCCTGAGTTAATAAAAGACTTTAATCCGTTTGATTTTAGGTTTGTGGTAATACAATAAAAATGTTGTATCTTTGCACCCAAAATAACGAACAATGAAAAGTATTCTTGAAATAAGAACGGACTTCCCTATACTCTCACGTACTATTCATAACAAACCTCTTATCTATTTTGATAATGGAGCAACTTCGCAAACGCCTACACAAGTGATAGAGGCAATAGTGCATTATTACAGTTACCAAAACGCTAATATCCACCGTGGAGTACACACTCTCAGCCAAGAAGCTACTGATGCTTATGAAGAAGCGAGGAAGAAAATACAACGCCATTTCAATGCCCGTAAAAGCTCTGAAATTCTTTTTACTACGGGAACTACGCACGGTATTAATTTAGTGGCTAACGGTTATGGCTCACTGATGCAAGAGAGAGACGAAGTAATTATTTCGGCTTCAGAACACCACAGCAATATAGTGCCTTGGCAATTAGCTTGTCAACGGAGTGGGGCTACCCTAAAGGTAATCCCGATGAATGAGAAAGGAATTTTGGACTTAGAGGTGTATAACCAACTGCTAAATAAACGTACGAAGATAGTGTGTGTACAGCACGTATCGAACGCCTTAGGAAATATTCACCCTATAGAAGAAATTATAGAAAAAGCACACCGCGTAGGAGCAGTTGTATTAGTAGATGGAGCACAAGCAGCCCCACATTTGCAACCCGATATGCAAACTCTCGATGTTGATTTCTATGCTGTTTCAGCTCATAAAATGTACGGACCTACGGGGATAGGAGTGTTGTATGGTAAAGAAGAATTACTATTACAATTACCTCCTTATCAAGGAGGGGGAGAAATGATAAAAGAAGTGCATTTTGAAGAGAGTACTTATGCTGACCTCCCTTATAAGTTTGAAGCAGGTACTCCTAATATTTGTGGAGGTATTGCGTTTGGAGTTACAATTGACTATATACAGCAATTGGGAATGGAAGCTATTGCTACACACGAACACAAACTATTAGAATATGCTATTGCTAAATTACAAAATATAGAAGGCATTACTCTTTACGGTAATGATGATTTGAGTAAGCGTACCGCTGTTATATCATTTAACTTACAAAACATTCACCCTTATGATGTAGGTGTAATTCTCGACCAATTCGGAATTGCTGTACGCACGGGGCATCATTGTGCCCAACCTATTATGGACTTCTACTGTATACCAGGTACAGTTCGTGCTAGCTTTGCTGTTTACAATACCTTTGAAGAAATAGATACCTTTGTAGAAGCTGTAAAAAAAGCTCAGAAAATGTTAAGCTGATAAACACACAAAAGGAATATAAGATATAAATACTATAGTTTCTCGTAAAAAGGTCTCTCTATATCAAAGATTTCTTGCAATAGTTGCTCAGTATACTGACTGTACAAAGCGAGAGTTTGAGCAGTTACATCACAGTCTTTTACCTTGTCGATATAGGTGTGGAAACGCAAGAATCCTTTTTGCAAACGCTTGAATGATAGGTTGGCAACTATCATCGGTTCATCAATCTTGAAATGCTGGGTAATCATATAAGCATAAGTGAGGAGTTGGAAGGCTTTGCCATACTTAATATCGGTAATGAGGTTATTCCAATCTTTGATGCGCACATCGGTTTCTTCTACAATACCTGTTTTGTAGTCGATAATGTGCAACACTCCGTTACGTCTATCCACCCGGTCGATAATCCCTTTGAAATTAACAAGAAAAGGCAAGTGAGAAGCTTGGAAAGGTATTTTTATTTTCTGTTCTAAATACAGAGGAATGATTTCGGTACCACTTTTTATTTCGTTGAGTTCCAAAGTTAAAAAACTACGTACATACTTCTCTATTACATTGAAAATAAGCCAGTTTTTACCCGTCCTAAAATCAGTACTTCGGTACTCTTCTTCAAAGCGTTTTTCGATAGTGGGAAGTACCAAAAGTTGCATTTTTTTAATGTGCTCTTCGGTGAGTATTTCGTTTAAAAAAGGTGTGTACAAATCTTCTAAAGTGCCGTGTACGATATTTCCAAAAGTACGGGCTTCAACAGTTTCTTCTACCTCTTTTTCTTCGTATACCTGTAGTACTTGTTGCTCATAAAACGTGAGTGGATTGCGGATATAGGTAGTTAGTGCTGAAGGTGAAATGCCTTTCTCGGCAAGGGTTTTTAGCGCATCGATTACAGCGGTTGTTTTTTCGATGGTAAGCGGTCGCAGTACTGCTGGATATACTTCAGGAGCTTTGATTTGGTGTATCACCTTGTGGGTGGGGATTTTCTCAGCTAATAATTGGAGGATAAACCTACTTTTCTCCTTACTTTTCAGACTATTCATCTCGGTATCGTAGAATAGGTGTACTTGTTTGGCACGCTGTAAAATGCGGTAGAAGTTGTAACTGTACACCGCATCACGCTCTTTGTAGGTAGGCAATTCCAGTTCGTACTTCACATCGTAAGGAATCAGAGAGCTGTCGCTTTTGCCTAAGGGTAATACGCCTTCGTTTACCGAAGTGATAATCACGCAGTCGAAATCCAAACTACGACTTTCTAGCACCCCCATTACTTGCAAACCTTCCAAAGGCTCACCGCGGAAATTGAGCGAACTCTTCTGTAAGACATCTAAATAGAAATGATAAAGCGTTTTCACCGAATCGATATAGCCGTACTGCTCTTGTAACTGTTTCAACTGATTGAATAACTGGAAGAAGCGATAAGCATACTCTTGAGTTAGTAGGTGAGTATTGCTCTCAGGGTCGATTTGTGCTTTTAGGCGATAGATAAGCGTAATAGCATTGTCGATAAGGGTAGTGATGAGTGCTTTGCCTTTGGTATCGGGGAATAGCAAAGTGAGCATCTCGTGTTCAGTATCATCTACCGAATCGAATAGCTTTTTACGGGTGATATAAGTGAGGTTGTGCGTTTTGATATACTGCGAAATATGGCGCACCACTTCTTCTTTTAGCAAGGTGTGTAAGAAAGGTTGAGAGAGCAGGTTCAGTATATCTTTATGGTAAAAACTCTTGGAGAGATGCAAGCGAAAATAGGCAACAAAAAGGTCGTTGAGAGGCGTTTGCTGCAAAGGGTAACCCATAGTGATGTTCACACTTGTTTTGGGTTGTACAGCTTGTAGCACGGGGATGAGCAGATTCTCATCAGCGATGATGAGGGCGGTTTTTTCTAATTCATTTGAAGGAGTATTTTTAAGCAGTTCGGCTACACTATGCGCCTGATTGATGCTTTTAGGTACCCCTGTGAGATAGAGTTTTTTTTCTTTTTCGTAGTTGCTTTGTATAAACTTAGGTTTATGCGTTTGGTAATAACGCCAGCTGTTTATATACTTGCGCAAGAAGAAACCCGCATCGTGGGCAGGATTGTTAAAAAAATAAGTATCACCGTCCCAATAAATTTCACCGCCTAAATCCATTAGTATTGATTGTATAACTTTCTGTTCGGCTTTGGAAAGGGCGTTGAAACCGACAAATATATGAATGCTATTGCTGTGTGTTTGCAGGTATTCGGGGAGTTTTTCAACAGCTTTTTTGGCGATGAAACCACCATAACCTTTACCCATTTTGGTGAGTTTGCTGTTGAGAGCGAAATAGTAATCGCCGAGGCTATTCCAGAAAGCTAAGTGCTTTTTCTGCATCTCGCTAAGCTCGTCCATACCCGACCAATGTTCTACTTCTTTGAGGGCGTGAATATAAGGAAATATCTTATCGGGGTTTACCAAATATTGGTCGATTTCACTAAAATCTTTGAGAGCTGTTTGTCCCCAGCTGAGGAACTCTTCAAAACTATCGGGGGTTGTTTTGCAAGTCTTTACATAGCAATCGTAAAACTCAAAAAGCAAAGGCAAATTGCTGATAGGTTGCAGATCCGAAATACGCGTAAATAGGTCGGCTATGCCGATGAACTCAGGGGCAATGGTAGCGTGCTTTATCTGCTCGGCAAAGTGTTTTTTGAGGAAGAGTGCAGGGCGTTTACCCGTAGTAACAAACACAAGACGCTCTATCTTATCAGAATAGTTTTCTAAAACATCAGTAATAACTTCTTGTAGATAACTCATAATGATTTGCTAATTTACTAATTTCCTCATTTTTTTAACAATCGCACTCCCATATAGCCCAAAGGCAATGCCATTATTCCCAAATAGAAAGCGTGGCGTATCACTACCTCAGGAGCGTAGACTATTACTACTGCCAAGCCAAAGAGTGCCCCACCTAAATGAGCTGCGTGCCCTAAATTGTCTCCTTGTTGTGGGTTGAACATCATAAAAACAGAATACCCAAAGTACAATGCTCCAAAGAGCCACCCTGGCAAGAAGTTTACACTCAATGCTGTAGGATATAGAGCAATAGCTGCAAAGATAATCCCCGATACAGCTCCCGAAGCCCCTATGGCGGAGTAATAGGGCTGTTTTTTGTAAATGTACAAACTGAACACACTCCCCAGTAGCATTGAACCAAAATAGATAAGCAAGAACATTAGGTTCCCCATAGAACCGATAATCACATCTTGAAAGAAGTAGAGTGAAATCATATTAAAAATGAGGTGTTCCCAGTTGGCGTGCAAGAAGCCTGAGGATACCAATCGCACATAATCGCCCTTTTGCACTGCTCCTACATTAAACTTATAACGGTTGAAAAAAGTAGGATTGTTAAATCCATAATAACTCATTGCTATAGTTGCAAGAAGAATAATAATAAAAGTGATATTCATAAGTTTTATATTTTAAATCCACAATAAGATAGTAAGTACTACTGCAAAGATAATCACCAATGGCATACAAAACTGCAACCATTGTTTGTAGTTAATATTCACCATTGCCAGTGAAGGTAAAATAAGTCCCGTAGGGGTGATAAGCCCCATAATACCCATTCCAAAAAGATAAGCACTCACCACACTGTGCCCTTCTACTCCCACAACCGAAGCCAGTGACCCTATGATAGGCATCGTGAGTACCGCCATTCCTGAGGAAGAAGCTATAAATAAACTCAGTACACCAAATACTAACATTAGCATTGGCAAAAAGACCATTGGCGACATTCCTTGCACAAGGTCGGTGGCGTAATGCAAAATCGTACCCGATATTTGTCCGTCGTTCAGTATAAACGATACTCCTCTGGCTATCCCTATGATGAAGGCTACGCTCAGCAAATCGCGTGCTCCTGCCATAAACTGACTGATAAACTGTTGTTCACTACTGCGTTGTAAGATAGCAATCACAACAGCAGCTACCAAGAAGAGAGCTGTCATCTCTTGAAACCACCATTCCCATTGCGACACACCTACAATCATCACTATAAACGAGAGCGCAAATACTAAGAGCTCTATTTTAGTAGAAAGCTCTAAGGAAGTGGTCTTTTCTGGGGTATTAGCACTGTAGATTTCAGGGAGGACTACTCCATACACAATTGACTTTTCCGGGTGTTTGCGTACTTTTTCGGCATAACGAATAATATAAATAATGCTTATCAGTACACATACCGCTAAGGCTATCACACGTATGCTAAGCCCTGACGTCCAATCTACTCCGGCGGCATCTGAGGCTATAATCACCGCAAACGGATTGGTAGTCGATGCCATAGAGCCTACATTTGAACCTATGTAAATCACTGCTAAGGGTACCATTAGGTCGTAGCCCGCTGCTAAAAAAATAGGCACTAACATAGGGTAGAAAGCAAGTGTCTCTTCGGCTAATCCAAAGGAAGTGCCACCCAGCGCCAACAAGGTAGTGAGCAGAATGATAAGAATACCCTCGCGCCCTTTGAGTCGGTGTGCCAAATAGCCTACGCCCATATTTAGTGCTCCCGAACTGTTGAACACCCCTATAAAGCCTCCTAATATGAGTACGAAAAGAATCACCTCTATACTGTCGTAGATTCCTCGTATAGGTGCAAAAAGTACAGATTTAGCTCCTTGCGGGTGAGGTACGCTCTGCACATAAGTATTAGGTATCGAAATAGGTTTCTTAATCTTTTCATCTTTAAACTTGCTCAACTGAATATGAATACCCAAGCCGTCGAGTTGTTCTTGAGTAGCAGGTACAGTATAAGAATTATTTGCAGTGTGTATCACAAAAGAGTCTTGTTGCTTATCATATTGCAAAGTGCTATACGACCCCGACGGCAACAAGAAAGTAAGGCTGGCAGCCAACACTATCACCAGCATCAGTACGGTGTAAGGGGTAGGAAATTTGAGTTTTTTCATCAGTTCTGTTCAAGATTATTAAAAATCGACTTGCCTCCAAATATTCATTAGGCAAAGATATGGTTTATTTTTTTATTTGAGCAAATTTTTAATACTTTTCTGAACCAAGTACATTAAATTTGCTCCAACTTATCTTTGCGTTAGATTCACTTTATCCCCATCCTTTCTTCGTTCATTGTTCGTCTTTTCTTCGTCTTTTCTTCGTCTTTTGTTCGTCTTTTGTTCGTCTTTTGTTCGTCTCACTTTTCCGTTACTACACTCCCTCTCCTTGGGAGTAGTCTCCGAAAAGGAGAGTATGTGATTGGGGAGAGGATATTTTGTTCGTCTTTTCCCTATCTGCCCGTGTGGCTCGCACTCGTAGAATATACTTTTTCACTTTTCACTTTTCACTTTTCACTTTTATTCGTACCTTTGCCACCTAAAAATATATAATTCAAAACTCAAAAAATGTCTAAACGTTATACCATTACGGCAGCCCTACCCTATACCAATGGACCTATTCACATCGGTCATTTGGCGGGAGTATATGTGCCAGCTGATATTTTTGCACGTTATCAACGCTTAAAAAACAACGATGTAGCCTTTATTTGCGGAAGCGATGAACACGGAGTAGCCATCTCTATCAAAGCCAAAAAAGAAGGTACTACCCCTCAGGCTATTATCGATAAATACCACGCGATTATCAAGCAATCATTTGCTGATTTTGGCATTTCATTCGACAACTATTCGCGTACTTCTGCCCCTATCCATCACCAAACAGCTTCCGATTTCTTCAAAAAACTGTATGAACAAGGTGATTTTATAGAAGAAATATCAGAACAACTCTATGATGAAGAGGCACACCAATTCCTTGCCGACCGCTTTGTGATTGGTACTTGCCCGAAATGTGGTAACCCAGAAGCTTACGGGGACCAATGCGAGCGTTGCGGTAGTTCACTCAACGCTACCGACCTCATCGACCCTAAATCGTCAATCACAGGTAGCAAACCTACGCTAAAAGCTACCAAACACTGGTTTTTGCCCCTCAATCGCTACCAAGAGTTTTTGGAAAAATGGATATTAGAAGGTCACAAATCCGATTGGAAACCTAATGTATATGGGCAGGTGAAAAGTTGGTTAGACGACGAACTCAAACCGCGTGCTGTAACCCGCGACCTCGATTGGGGAATTCCGGTACCCATAGAAGGCGCTGAAGGCAAAGTACTCTACGTGTGGTTCGATGCGCCTATCGGTTATATTTCTTCTACTAAAGAGTGGGCTGAACGCGAAGGCAAAGACTGGCGTCCTTATTGGCAAGACAGTGATACCCAGTTGGTGCATTTCATTGGGAAAGACAATATCGTATTCCATTGCATTATCTTCCCAGCAATGCTCAAGGCTGAAGGTAGCTTTATACTGCCTGCAAATGTGCCTGCAAATGAGTTCCTAAACTTAGAAGGCAACAAGCTCTCTACCTCCAAAAACTGGGCTGTGTGGTTACACGAGTATTTGCAAGATTTTCCTAATCAGCAAGATGTATTGCGTTATGTTCTTACCGCCAACGCTCCCGAAACCAAAGACAACGACTTTACTTGGAAAGACTTCCAAGCGCGTAACAACAACGAACTTGTGGCTATCTTTGGGAATTTCATCAATCGCGTGGCAGTGCTAACGCAGAAATATTATGAAGGAGTAGTACCACAAGCAGATACTTATAATAACGTAGATACTGAAACACTTCGTCAAATCACAGAACTTACCGAGAAGATAGAAGAATCATTAGAACGTTACCGTTTTCGCGAAGCCCAACAAGAGTTGATGAATATGGCACGCTTAGGCAATAAATATTTAGCTGATGAAGAACCCTGGAAACTCATCAAAACTGACCCAAAGCGCGTAAAGACTGTAATGTACATAGCTTTACAAATTGCAACAGCTTTGGCAGTTGCTAGCGAACCTTTCTTGCCTTTCACTTCCGAGAAACTCAAACGTATGTTGCAATTGGGGACAATTACTTGGGAAAGTCTAAAAACAAACGCCACCGAATTGCTAAAAGCAGGACATCGCATAGGTGTTGCGGAACTTCTTTTTGAAAAGATTGAAGATGCCGCTATCGAAAAGCAATTACAGCGTTTAGAGAACACTAAATTAGCTAATAAGCAAGAAACGCAAGCCAATGCTGAAACTGAAGTAGCTCCACAAAAAGAACTCATCAGTTACGATGATTTTGCAAAGATGGACATTCGCATTGGTACTATCTTGGAAGCCGAAAAGATGCCTAAGGCAGATAAACTTCTCGTTTTAAAAGTAGATACAGGTATTGATAAACGCACTATCGTTTCCGGTATAGCCCAAAGTTTTACTCCTGAAGAGATTATAGGTAAAAAGGTAACTGTATTGGTAAACCTTGCTCCGCGTAAACTACGCGGTGTAGAAAGCCAAGGAATGATACTAATGGTAGAAAATTTCGAAGGCAAATACACCTTCATCAATCCTGATGCCGATGGAATTACTAATGGTACTGAAGTAAAATAAGAATATTATAAAAGTAGAGATACAATGTAACTCTACTTTTTTCTTTTTAAGATATCTATCATTACCGCGATGATAATGAGTAGCACTCCTATAATAAGATTTGTTGTAAGACTTTCTTGTTGGAATATCCAAATACTGATAGCTACTGCTACAATAGGTTCCATTACCCCGATGATAGCTGTAGGAGTAGAACCTATCATTCTGATAGCATAAATAAGGGTGATGATAGAAAACAAGGTAGTTACTATACCGAAACTTGTGAGCAGTAAACTCATTTTTACTTCTGGAATGGGGAGAGGGGTACCTATAATCCATAGTTTTACAAGAAAATAAACTGAAGAAAATAAGGTAGAATAAAACGATACTTTTATTCCTGAAGCCGATATTTTAGACTTATTGACAATGAGCATATAGAGTGCATACGAAACTGCCCCAAGTAATGATACTCCTGCCCCTACATAGTTGATTGAAAAGTTTGTAACATCTTTTACACTAAGCAAGAAAACACCTATTAATACAATAAAAAGTGCTAAAATCGTAGGAAAGGTAATACGTTCTTTGAAGAAAATACCCAAGGCAAGTGCTACTATAAGCGGATACATAAAAAATATAGTAGAAGCAATTCCTGGGGAAAGCAAATCGTAGGCAATAAAGAGAAACTCAGCTGAAATGGCATATAAAAGCCCTAAAATAAGAAAGAGAAATACTTCACGAGGGGTAATGCGCAGTGTCTCTTTTCGGTAGAAAAGATAAAGCATAATAAAAAGACTTGCTGTAATAAAGCGATAGAAAAGTGCTACATCTACTGAAAAACCTTGCTGTTTGATAGGAATCATAAACAGCGGAATCATACCATAAGTAGCCGCCGAAATAAAAGCTGCTAAATACCCTTTTACTATATCTTTCATAGTAAAAATTAAAAGAGTTCCATTACATAAGGATAATAGATGATACAGAGCACAATGCTTACAGGTATCACAGCAAAACCTACACTTCCGGCAGCAACATCTTTGATAATCCCAATAGTTTTATGATGATCGGGGTGAATAAAGTCGCATAGCTTTTCAACGGCTGTATTGAGTCCTTCAACTGATAATACTATAGCGATACACAACAGTTGTACAATCCACTCATTGGTAGTAATGCCGAAACAAAAGCCTAAAATTACCCATACTAAAGAGATGAGAATGTGTACCATCACTGGGGGTTCATTCTTTATTAAATAAAACAAACCTTGAAATACATATTGTAAGCTTTTGAGTCTTTTTCTTATAAATTCCATAATTCTTTATGCTGATTTATTTTTTAAATCGCATTCCGATAACGCCAAAGATAGCTTCACGGATAATGCTTTTATTCATTTTTGATTTTCCTTTAATTCTATCGGTAAAGATGATAGGTACTTCTGTAATTTTAAACTTTTTAAGATAAGCACGGTACTTCATCTCTATTTGAAAGGCATAACCCACAAATCGGATAGTATTCAGGTCGATGCTCTCTAATACCCTTCGGTGGTAACACACAAAGCCAGCAGTAGGGTCTTTAATTTTCATTCCCGTAATCATCCTCACATAGATAGAAGCCCCATAGGACAACAAGATGCGTTGCAAAGGCCAATTCACTACATTCACACCTTTCACATAACGCGACCCAATTGCAACATCAGCATCTTGCTGACAAGCCTCATAAAGTCGTAAGAGGTCAGTGGGGTTATGAGAAAAATCGGCATCCATCTCAAAAATATATTCATAGTCGCGTGCTAATGCCCACTGAAAACCGTGAATATAAGCTGTTCCTAAGCCTTTTTTCTCTGTGCGTACCTCTAAAAAAAGTTTGTTAGGATAAATATTTTGTAATTCACGTACCTTATCGGCAGTGCCATCAGGCGAATTGTCGTCTACAATAAGAATATGAAACTCATCACTTTGGGCAAATACTGCCTTTATGATAGCTTCTATATTTTCAATTTCGTTATATGTAGGAATGACAATTAACAATGGGCAATTAATAATTTAACAAGGTGGGCATACACAAAAACTTTGCCAAAGTTAGTCGTAGCACAAGCTATCTCACTTTGGCAAAGTATTTTTTATATAAAATATTCAGTTTATCATTATTGTTAGCTGAATTACATATCTCCCATTTCTTTAGTAAGTTCAGCATTCATAGCGCGGTATACGCCTGTTTCGAGTTTCTCACGAATCGCTGAGAATGCTTCCAAAGTACGGTCGATATCTTCTTTACTATGTGAAGCGGTAGGGATAATACGCAAGAGTATCATTCCTTTTGGAATCACAGGATAAACTACTATTGACAAGAAGATACCATAGTGCTCGCGTAGGTCGTTTACCATAGCCATTGCCTCGGGAATACTACCGTGCAAGAACACAGGGGTTACGCAAGTATTGGTATTACCGATATTGAAACCACGCTCTTTAAGTCCGTTTTGCAAACGATTTACATTGTCCCATAACTTTTGTTGTAGTTCGGGCATTGTTTCCATCATTTCCAAACGTTTCAAAGCACCTTTTACATAAATCATCGGAAGTGATTTAGCAAACATTTGAGAGCGGAGATTGTATTTAAGATAATCTACTACTTTGGCATTTCCAGCTACGAAAGCCCCAATACCTGCCATTGATTTAGCAAAAGTAGAGAAATAAACATCAATTTCATCTTGTACGCCTTGGTGAACACCTGTTCCTTCTCCACGAGGGCCTAAGGTACCAAAACCGTGCGCATCGTCTACCAAAAGGCGGAAAGGATATTTCTTTTTAAGGGCTACGATTTCTTTTAGTTTACCTTGTTCGCCACGCATACCGAAAACTCCTTCTGAAATCACCAAGATACCGCCTCCTGTAGTTTCGGCTAATTTGGCAGCACGTTCTAAGTTTTTCTCGAAGCTCTCCATATCGTTATGTTGATAGGTATAGCGTTTACCAAAATGCAAGCGTACCCCATCAATAATACAAGCGTGTGAATCGACATCGTACACGATAACATCATTCTTAGTTACCAAAGCATCAATAATAGATACCATTCCTTGATAACCAAAGTTGAGCAAATAAGCAGCTTCTTTATGTACGAATTTAGCCAAACGTTTTTCGAGTTCTTCGTGCATAGTAGTATGCCCGCTCATCATACGAGCTCCCATAGGGTAAGCTGCACCATACTCGGTAGCTGCTTCGGCATCTACTTTGCGCACTTCGGGGTGGTTAGCAAGTCCCAAATAATCGTTGATACTCCAGTTAAGGATTTCTTTTCCTTGGAATTTCATATGAGGGCCTAATTCACCTTCTAATTTAGGGAACACATAATACCCCTCGGCGTGTTCTGACCAACGCCCTATACTTCCTTTATTTGCATAAATATGCTCAAATAAATCTTTCATTCTTCTTTTCTATTTTGTTAATTGATAATTGTCAATTATTAATCGATAAATCCTTGTTTTTTCATCCAATCGTCGCTGTAGATTTTGTTCATATAGCGTGAACCGTGATCGGCAAAGAGAACTACTACGATGCTATTTTCGTCGAATTTACCTGCCTCAGCATATTGTTTTATAGCCTGCATTGCTGCTCCACTGGTGTAGCCCATAAAGAGGCCTTCGGTACGTGCTAATTTGCGAGCCATAAGTGCAGCATCTTTATCAGTTACTTTGATGAACTCATCAATGACATCGAAATCAGTAGCAGTAGGAATCAAGTTTTTACCCATTCCTTCTATTTTGTATGGATATACTTCAGCAGGGTCAAACTCTCGGGTTTCGTGATATTTTTTGATAGCCGAACCATATGCATCTACCCCCAGTACTTGCACTCTTGGGTTTTGCTCTTTTAGGTAGTGAGCAATACCTGAAATGGTACCGCCTGTTCCACTACATACCACCACGTGAGTAATCTCGCCCTGTGTTTGTTCCCATATCTCACGCCCTGTCTGGTAATGAGATTCTGGGTTTAGTGGATTGAAATACTGATTGATGTAAATTGAATCGGGGATTTCGCTGTGTATACGTTTGGCTACCTCGTAATAAGAACGAGGGTCATCAGGAGCGACATTTGCAGGGCATAAATGCACCTCTGCTCCTAACGCTTGGAGCATTTCTACCTTGTCGTGAGACGATTTATCACTAATAGCGATGATACAGCGGTAGCCTCTTAGAGCACTTATCATCGCCAAACTGTAGCCTGTATTACCCGAACTGGTTTCTACAATAGTATATCCCGGTTTGAGAAGCCCTTTGCGTTCGGCGTCTTCAACGATATACTTGGCTACTCTGTCTTTAGCGGAATGACCTGCATTAAAAGCCTCAAGTTTAGCAAAATAACGCCCTTTGAGACCTTTGGTAATTTTGTGCAATTCCAATAGAGGTGTATTGCCAATGAGTTGTAGTAAGCTGCTATGTACGTTCAATGATTCATTTATTTTCATTGGTTACTTTCTTTATTTTTGAGTGGCAAAAGTACGAATAATTTGTCAATTAGCAAATTTGTCAATTAGCAAATTTCGATAAGCCCTTGAAAGTTGAGTTTGTAAGGTTCATCTTTATATAGAGGGAGGGTTTCATCTGTTATATTGCTAAGCCCTACACCTGCATAGAAAGTGCGAGCGTTGTGTTTTTCGGCGTGTTTGCGCACGACTTCCATAAATACGATATCATACTCGGTAGGGTCGTCACCATAAGGCACAGCCCGCACAATGATGAAGTACTTTTGGTTGTTTTTATCTACACATACAAACTGAGGGTCGCGTTTGAGTTCACTATTTACCAATAGGAATTCCCATTGTAGTTCCTTTTGTAAGGCTTCACCTACAATGTTCATCGCTAAATTGTGGAGTTCTTGACCTGTGAGAGGTGTCATATTCACTTTTTATATAGCGACTATTTTGCCAATTGTTCTAAGCCATATACTATCAAATCTTCTACTACTTTTTTAGTATCCTTAGTAAAAGTACCTGTAGGACGATTGGCAATGATAGCATTGAGTGAAACAGCTTGGTGTCCTAAGAGTTTAGAGAGCCCATAGATGGCTGAGGTTTCCATTTCGAGGTTCGTCATACGATGTCCTTTGTAATTGAAGCTATGGAGCTTGTCGTTGAGGTCAGGGTCTTGCACTGGTAAGCGCAATACGCGTCCTTGAGGACCGTAGAAGCCTGGAGCAGTACCTGTAATACCTTCAAATACTCTATCGGTGAGGAGGCGTTTTTTGAGTTCCTGTCCGCAAGCTATGATATAAGGACGACCTTTGAGAGGATTCCAACCTGTATGAGCGATAAAAGCCTCTTCCATAGCGAGTTCACGCACCTTAGGACTATCTTTATACGAATGGAACATATTGTCCATACCCAATCCGTAAGAAGAGAGTACAAAACTATCTACGGGTATATCAGCTTGTAGAGAGCCCGAGGTACCGAAACGCACTATATTGAGCGATGTGAGCTGCTCTTTGGGCTTACGGGTGTTCAAATCAATGTTGGCAAGGGCATCGAGCTCGTTGATCACAATGTCGATATTGTCAGGACCTATACCCGTAGAAATTACAGTAAGGCGTTTACCTTTATAAGTACCTGTATGGGTGCAGAATTCGCGTTTTTGGGTGCTAAATTCTATATTGTCAAAATAAGCACTCACACGAGGTACACGATTAGGGTCGCCTACCAAAATAACAGTATCGGCTACTTGTTCAGGTCGTAAATTGATGTGATAAATACTACCATCGGGATTCAAGATAAGTTCAGATTCTTTAATCATAGTATGGTGGGTTTTAATTCTAAAATATTATTATTTATTATATTTAACTTATTGCATTATTTTCTTTAAATAACTTTCAATAGCTGGTTTACATTCATTGTTAAACAGCTGTTCTAACTTATGAATTTGAGAATGTAAATCTGAAATGCTTTCATTAGTTACCTTATTTAAGTAGATAAGTATTTCGGATTCACGCTTGGCATTTATCTGTGCAAACATACTAGTCATTTTATGAGCTATTGCCTTAATACCTTTGTAATCCTTATTATCAACATAGATTTTTAAGTTTTCCAAGTTAGTATCTGTTTCGGCTAAGAAATGTTGATAAATATTAACAATACCTTCTATATCATCTCCCATAAAGTTCTCCAATACCTCAGGAGTATATCCTCCTGTGGTAACATTATCGGTTAAGATAATTGTCTTTTGTTCTACTTTGGTGTCGAGCTTAGGGAAAAAGACTTTTAGTTTCTCATAAAACTGCTCAGGAGTAAACGGTTTAGGAAGGATACCGGAGAAGCCACTCTTCATATAAAAACTTTCGGGCACGTCGCGTCTGCCTGTAATGGCTAATACAGGAAGCGGGTTGTTCTTATACTGTTCATTGAAGAGCGTTACAAAGTGGAAGCCATTCATTTCGGGCAATTGTATATCGGTAATTACCAAGTCGAAATTATGGTTAGTCATTTGAGTAAACGCATCTTTACCATTGTTAAACGTAATAGCGTTAATGTCTTTCTGCTTCAAGAGTTCTTCAATGAGACTAAGGATAGAGAAATCGTCATCAATTACTATAATTGTAATCTTATTGGCAGGTTTGTTTGAGGTTATAATTTGAGGTGCTTTGGTTCGCTCTACTACTTTTTCGGCTAAGAAGCGTAAGGTAAAGGTACTGCCCTTGCCTTCGTTGCTCTCTAAATATATCTTACCTCTGAGCAGATGTGCTAATTTTTGAGAGATATGCAAGCCTAAACCAGAACCTCCATAACGCTTAGAAATCTCATCGTTGGCTTGAGTAAACTCATCAAAGATGTGTTGTTGCTGTTCTTTCTTTATACCAATACCCGTATCGGTAACGGCAATGCCTATTTCATACACATCGTTGCTTAATGGACGTGCATCGGCTTGTATGTGTACGTTCCCGCGTTCGGTAAACTTAAAGGCATTAGAAATGAGGTTATACAATATCTGCTTCACACGATAAGCATCACTTGAAAAGTTTAGATTATTTACCGTTTCGGAGAAAGTGAAGGTAAGGTTTATTTCCTTAGTTTTATAAGCTGACTTCACATTATTGGCTACCTCATCAATAATTTCGGCGGTATTGAAAGGAACTTTTTCAACAGATATTTTTCCTGCCTCGATACGAGTATAATCTAATAGTTCATCTACTAATTTAGATATATATTCTGATGAATACTTGATATGTGAAAGATAATTCTTACCCTTATCGGAGATTTTCAGTTTGCTAAGCAATTCGGAATATCCCACAATAGAACTCAATGGAGTACGCAAATCGTGGCTTACCATAGAAATGAGTTGCTCACGGTTTTTCAGTAGGTTATACGATTTCCGGTTAGCAGTTTCGAGTTTACGACGATAACGTTGAGAGGTAACAAAATCATTGATAATCACAATAGAAGAAATGGCAATAATGCCCAAAGCTACCAAAAAGGCTAACATCAATAGGTTTTTACTATTCTCAAAAATAGCTCGACGCTCTTGACTTAGTTTTTGTGAATTAGCCAATACCTCTTCTTCAAAATTATGTAGTAGGTCGTCAAGTTTTTGAGATAAACGCACATCGTTTTGCCAAAGGCTTTGCATTCGTTCATTAATTTGGCTTTTAGACTCTTGCGTATCTTCATTTACCTTATTGAGCAAGGTAAGCGTTTCCATTACTACCTTATCGAATTTGGTATTTTTGAACGTTTTTGGAATCTTAATGTTCTTATATTTCTTTAAGATAGAAGCAATATCAGTAGCGGGAACAGGGGTATATTCTCTATTTTTACGTCGGGAATAGGTTTTGTTATATACTTCATAACCTAAATAAGGTTCCAAACTTGAGAGCTTACTGATGGCACTGCGAATAATGATAGAAGTACTGTCGCTTTCTTGAAAAGCTTTTAACTCCTGCAAGTTTTCACTTTTAAGATTTAGCAAAGAAGTAATAGTATCGAGAGTTAAGAGCTGTCTTTCGGAAGTAATATCACGACGAAATTTTAGTACCTCATTCTGTAAAGTAACATTTTTTTCTAAGAAAACTTGAAGTGCTTCTCTATCATCGGTACGTATAGCGACCCTTCCTGCGCTTTCGGTATCGTTCATCAGGGTGAGTATCTTGCTAATTTGGATAATTTTATTTCTGTCTTGCTGGTTAATTTCTTCTTGGTGTGAGAGTTTTTGTATTTCTTTATAAACTACATATCCTGCTACAATAGACACGCAGATGAGCAATACATAGCTCACAATAACTTTAAGAGTTACTTTGTTTGACTTCATTTTGAGTATTTTAGTGCGTAAAAAAGACATTTATTAACCGACAAAAGTACGACTTTTTTTTAAATGTACAACTATAATAGGAAAAATCTATGTTTTTAAGAAGTAAAAGATAAAAAAATGGTTAATGGTTAATGGTGAATGGTGAAATTATACAAAGCTTATAAGATAGTTGAACAATGAGAGGCTTTTCAGTGGCTCTACAGTGGCTCTACAGTGGCTCTACAGTGGCTCTACAGTGGCTCTACAATGGCTCTACAATGAATAAAAGCCAGTGCGAGTTGCACGGGCAGATAGAGAAAAGACGAACAATGAACGAACAAAAGACGAACAAAAGACGAATAAAAGACGAACAATGAACGAAGGAAAGGCGAAGGTAAGTTAACGTTAAAACAGAGATAAAAAGAAGGTTATTGGAGGACTTCTACTCTGCCAAAGTTAAATCTTGGCAAAGTTCATAACAGTAAAGCGAAGATAAGATTGAGAGCAGAAGATAATTTGTTGTAGAACTGGTGTTTATAAGAAATAATTTATACGAGGGGATTTCCAGAATGAGAAAAAAAGAAGAAAAATTTATTTTTTTTATTGTATGTATTAATATTTTTTCTACTTTTGTGGCATTAACTTAAATATTCAATGTTTATGGAAACAAAAAATGTAAATTTCCTAAGTATTGCACTTAGAAACGGTATTTTATTGGGGGTTGCTTGTGTAGTTTTAAGCGTATTGCTGTACGTAACAAACCTTTTGTACACTGGAAGTTTTTTGATAGGTGCTATCACTTGGCTATTGAATTTAGCTATCTGTGTAGTTTTTATCGTGATGGCTGTTCAGCAGTACAAAACGGCTAACGACGGTTTCTTAACTGTAGGTGAAGCTATTAAAGTGGGGATAGTAACCGCTCTCGTGGGAGGGGTAATCGCTGCTATTTACAGTGTAATCTACACTACTGTTATTGACCCTAACTATTATGAAAAAGTAGTAGAGGTTACAATGGAAAAAATGAGTGCTTTTACCTCTAATTTCAGTGAAGAACAAATGGAAGAGCTTCGTGAAAAAACACTTCAAAGCAAGCCTTCTGTGGTATGGACATTTTTTTCATCGATATTGGGCTCTGCCATTGGAGGTGTTATTATCTCGGCTATAGTAGGAGCTGTGAAGAAGAAAGAACGCCCAATGCCTCTTTAATGGTTGCTCCCTCTTAATAGATAAAAACAACTGATTATCAGTAATAAAACTTTGCCAAAGGTTGTAGCGCAACAAGCTATTGAAACTTTGGCAAAGTTCTTTTATTATAAAGGAGCTAACATTGCTCGTTGCTTGTTGATACTATTAAGTCAAACACATAAAATTTCCTTTTAAAAAGAAGAAACAGAAATTGAAGCAAATCAGTTTCAAAATTTAAAAAAAATCGGTAGCAAGCTACCTAAAATACTTTGCTAAAACCTTTCACACAAGGAAAAACCTCAATTTTTGTTTAATTCATAATGACGTAAGCCTCACTTCTTTACTCATTGGATTTCGTACGTTTTCCTTAGTTAGTTCTTAACTATTACTTGCTAATTGTTATTTATTTTGTACCTTTGCACTCTCTTTATGATATTAAGATTATGGAAAAAATAAAGAAATTCAGACTTGACTTCATAGATGTGATTCGCGCCTTTGCTATCTGTATGATGCTACAAGGGCATTTTATAAATGGACTACTTGCTGACCGCTACCGCGACGAAAATAACTTTATATACTGGCTATGGCACTACTGCACTGGTATTACCGCTCCTGTGTTCTTCACTGTTTCGGGGTTTATCTTCACTTTTTTATTGGTAAAAGAAAGTGATGCTACAAAAGTAGGCTGGAACAACCCTCGCGTGAAGAAAGGTATTAGACGTGGCTTATTGCTCATCGGTATTGCTTACTTCTTGCGTATGAGTTTCCAAAGTGTAGATGTACTACACTGTATTGGGCTTTCACTCTTGTTGCTCATCACTACTTACTTACTTTCATATAACCGCAAGTCGTGGGTAATGCCTACGATATTGCTCACCACTACCCTACTGGCGTTCACTTTTGAGCCTTTTTACAAGGATTTGCGCTTTGATTCACTACCCTTGCCTATTGCTAATTACTTGACTCGTGCACACGGTAGTTTCTTTCCTATTTTTCCTTGGTTTGGTTATGTGTCGTTTGGAGGGTTTATGGGATATCTATTTCAGCGATATAAAAATCACCCTCACCTATACCGCAATGCTATTCTGCTATTTCTAAGCGTAGGAGCATTCTTGTTATGGGGTTTTCACTTTATGATAGAACAACTGTTCTATATCAACCATTCGCCATTTTTTGAGCAACTAATGCAGGACTTTGCTTATTTGCGTTTGGGGAATGTGTTACTCGTGTTTGGTTTCTTTGCCCTAATGCGCAATGTGATTACTTCACAACTGATTAAAACTATTGGGCAAAACACCCTATCGATTTACGTTATACACTGCTTTATCATATATGGTAGTATTACCTCACACGGGCTTATACAGCACTTCGGAGGGCAGTTAAAACCTTATCAAGTGGTATTAGGAGCGCCTGCCTTTATAGCCGTGTGCGTATGGTTATCATTTATTTACAACCGGATAAAACCTGTTATCAAATCAGGAATTGCTTTTGTATTAAAAGAAATCAGAGCGTTTTTGGCAGAGAGTTACCAATTTATTGTAAAAC
Source organism: Capnocytophaga sp. oral taxon 412 str. F0487 (assembly GCF_000271925.1). NCBI lineage: Bacteria > Pseudomonadati > Bacteroidota > Flavobacteriia > Flavobacteriales > Flavobacteriaceae > Capnocytophaga > Capnocytophaga sp. oral taxon 412. The sequence goes on from NZ_AJZR01000004.1 coordinate 22,475, forward strand.
TATTAGGAAGGCTTGTTGCCTTATTTGTTAAGGAATGAAAAAACATCTTATTATTTTAGCTTCGGTTATGGCATTTAATAGCATACAAGCACAACAACCTCTCACCCCCGAAAAACTATGGGAACTACATCGCGTGAATGGTATAGGTATTACCCCCGACCAACAATACGTATTGGTGAGTGTGAGTACTCCAAATATAAAGGAAAATACTTTTAACAAAGAATACTATAAACTTGCCGTAAAAGGAGGTGTTCCCATTCCTATAAGCAAAGAAGAGGTAGAAAAGCTCACGGCTAAATACAATACTGATAAAAGCCTAAAACTCACTCATAAGGAAGTAAAATTAAAGTCGGTTTTAGGGAAAGACTTCTATACCGACTTAGAAAAATCATCGGGGAAGCTGTACAGTAGCTTAGACCATCGCCATTGGGACACGTGGAATGAAGGTAGTTACAATCACGTGATGATAGAAGATAGTAATGGTAAGCAAACTGATATAATGGAAGGATTGCCTTATTACTGTCCGCAGTTGCCTTTTGGAGGTGATGAGGATTATATATGGAGTCTAGACGGTAAAAAGGTACTTTATGTTACCAAAGCCAAAGTAGGCACTGATTATGTACTGAGCACTAATACTGATATCTATGAGTACGACCTCATCTCGAAAAAAACAACAAACCTCACCGAAGGAATGATGGGGTATGACACCAACCCTCAGTATAGCAAAGAAGGCGTACTTGCGTGGCTCAGTATGGCACACGATGGGAATGAAGCTGATAAAAACGACCTTTATATATTGAAGGACGGCAAGCGCATTAACCTTACAGCTAACTGGGATAATACTGTTTTCAGTTACCGATGGAGCAACGATGGGAAGCAAATATACCTAATTGCGGCTACCCAAGGAACAGAGCAAGTATTTGTAGTAGCTCCTTTTAGTAAAAATACCACCCCAAGACAACTCACACAGGGCGTATTTGATGTGAATAGTATAGTAGGACAAGCAGGCAACCAATTGGTTGTGATGCGCACGGATATGAACCACGCAGCTGAACTGTATACTATCAATTTAAAAGAGAAAAAAGGACGGATAACACTATCACAGCTTTCACATTTTAATGATGAGCTATACAAAGGGATTGCTGAATGTCCTATTAAGGAGCGTATCATCAAAACTACTGACGGCAAGAGAATGCACGCTTGGGTAATTTACCCACCCAACTTTGACCCTAACAAGAAGTACCCTACCCTACTCTACTGCCAAGGAGGACCACAATCTGTTGTGAGCCAATTTTACAGTTTCCGTTGGAACTTCCAAGTAATGGCTTCACAAGGTTATATAGTGATAGCTCCCAACCGCAGAGGATTACCAGGTTTTGGAGTAAAATGGAATGCGGAAATTAGCGGAGATTGGGGCGGACAACCGATGCGCGATTACCTATCGGCTATTGATGATATTGCCAAGGAACCTTATGTAGACAAAGAACGATTGGGAGCTATAGGTGCCAGCTACGGAGGATATTCAATCTACTACTTAGCAGGTATTCACCAAAAACGTTTCAAGACGTTTATTGCCCATTGCGGAGTATTCAACTTACAAAGTATGTATGGCACTACCGAAGAGCTCTTCTTCAACAACAACGAAATAGGAGGTGCTTATTGGGATAAAAAGAACGCTGTAGCGCAAAAATCGTATAAAGAGTTCAATCCTATAGAGAAGATTACAGAATGGGACACCCCTATTCTCATCATTCACGGAGGAAAGGACTACCGAGTACCCGAAGAACAGGGATTCCAAGCCTTTACAGCAGCTCAACTGAGAGGTATTAAGAGTAAGTTACTTTATTTTCCTGATGAGAACCACTGGGTATTACAACCTCAAAACGGACTCTTATGGCAGAGAACGTTCTTCAAATGGCTAAAAGAAACATTATAAAACTAAAAGAGGCTATCCTAATCGGATAGCCTCTTTTTTCTATATATTAGAAGAGTCCTTCTACTGACCAATAGCGTTCGCCTGTATCATAGTTTACAGTAAGGACACGTGCCTTAGGGTCTTTTTTGAGTACTTTGGCTACGGCTGCCAAAGAAGCTCCCGTAGAAATACCAGCTAAAATACCTTCTTCTTTCGCTAACTTGCGGGCATATTCAAAAGCCTCATCTTTACTTATTAATAGAATATCATCTACAAGCTTAGCATCATAGTTCTTTGGTACAAAACCAGCACCTATCCCTTGTAGAGGGTGAGGACCAGCTGCCCCTCCACTGAGCACGGGTGATAGTTCGGGTTCTACGGCTATGGTTTTAAGATGAGGAAAGTGTTGTTTAAGCACTTTGGATACTCCAGAAATATGTCCACCAGTACCAACTCCTGTTACAAAATAATCAAAGCCATCGGGGAAGGATTGCAAGATTTCTTGAGCAGTAGTGCGCTCGTGTACCTCAGGGTTAGCAGGGTTCTCGAACTGTTGAGGCACCCAATAGTTAGTTTTACCTTCGGCTATTTCGAGGGCTTTGGCAATGGCACCTCCTGTTCCTTTTTCTTTTGGAGTTAATACAACCTCAGCCCCATAAGCCGATACCAGTTTACGGCGCTCTATACTCATAGATTCGGGCATTACCACAATGAGTTTATAACCTTTTACGGCAGCTACTAAGGCAAGTCCAACCCCTGTATTACCTGATGTAGGCTCTACAATCACAGTATTTTTATTGAGGATACCTTTGTTTTCAGCATCTTCAATCATTGCGAGTGCGATACGGTCTTTAATACTACCGCCTGGGTTCAAGCGTTCTAACTTGATAAATACGTTGGCATCTTTACCAAACAATCGATTAATTTTCACTTCGGGAGTACGCCCGATAAGTTCTAAAACATTTTTGTACAACATTATATAATTATTTATTAGTTACGTGTTTGTTAATAGTTAGTGGTTAATGATTAGTGAATTGGTATTAGGGACTAATGTTTAAAGACTAAATTACAAAATTAATAGGTTCTTCATACACTTCGTTGTCTTTTACTATGATTTGACTCTTGTGGAAAACTTTGGTAAAAGGTTCTATACTATGGGTAAGCCATACGTTCCCACCAATAACACTATCGTGACCTATTACGGTTTCACCTCCTAAGATTGTGGCACCTGAGTAAATTACCACATTGTCTTGAATAGTGGGATGACGTTTGGTATGAGCCTTATCTACCGATACTGAGAGTGCCCCTAAGGTAACCCCTTGGTATACTTTTACGTGGTTACCTATAACCGTAGTTTCACCAATAACGATAGCCGTACCGTGGTCTATCATAAAAGGGACGCCAATGGTTGCTCCTGGGTGAATGTCGATACCTGTTTTGCTATGGGCGTATTCGGTGAGTATACGGGGCAAGAGTGGTACTTCGCGCGTCCATAGTTCGTGAGCGATACGATATACCATAATAGCAAAGAAACCAGGATAGGTAACTTGTACTTCTCTGAGAGAGGTAGCTGCTGGGTCACTATCAATAAAATACTGAGCATCTTGTTTTAATTGAGCATAAATAGTGGGCAAAATACAATCGTAATAATCAGTTAATTGCTCTTTCTGAGGTTCGTTTTGCAGAAAATCATCTACAATACTGATAAAATCATAACGCAATTCCTCATAGCGTGCTTCTATATTCGATTTAGAGAGACAAGTACGCTCATCTATGAGAAATAAAAACTGAAAGAGTTCTTCTACAAAGGCGTTAATACGCTGTTTGCTTACGTGATGTTTGATATTTTTACTTTCTTGATAGAGTTCGATAATGAAACTCTCGGTGCAATTTACTTTTGTCATTATTATAAAAAAATAGCCCCACTACCTATTATGAGCAGTGGGGTGTTGTTATTTCGTTTACTAAAATATATATACTGATACTTTCAAGAAATAACGAGCCTTGCACCGCTCACAGGGAAGGTACAACACATCATCATTATTTGAAAAGTATACAGTTTCATACAGTACTATTCTATTAATCGGGGCAAAGGTAAGAATATTTTTCTAACTACCAAAGAAAAACTGAAATATTTTTATTTTTTTGTTATACAAAAAGATATAATCGGAGTTCTAGGATTGTCTTAGAAAAGAGATGAGGAAGCAGAAAGATAACGAAGAGGAACGGAAGAGGTGATTCAGGTAAAAGATAAAAGATGAGAGGTAAAATGGGTATGCTTAGCTTATAGGAAGCTTATACGAATCTTGGACGATTGGTATAGAAAGGGTATATAAATAGTTGATTCATAATATCATACAACAGCACTAAAAATGCCAAAAACAGGGTTTCGAGACGAAAGAAAAGGAAGGGTAAATTAGAGAATTAGTCAATTTGAAAGTTAGGAAATTTGGAATTTAATAAATGCAAAAGTGACTTATTGGAGGTTTCGGGAAGACTTTGAAAAAAATGGAAGGAAGGGGATAGTAGGAGGTGCAAAGGTTAAATGAATTCGACAAGAGGTAATATAGTGATGCAAAAACGATTGAAAAAATAGTATTCTGTTATATTTAACAGATGTTAAATTAAGCATTTTTATAAGTTTGATATTAATATTATTTAGATTTGTTTTATATAATTCAAAAAAAGTACTACCTTTGCAGTCCTATTTAGTGAAGAATGAAAAGTGAAAAGAAATATACACAATCATTAGGATACCAAAGGTTCATCTCTTTGGTACTCATTGCTTTTCCTTTTTTTTGCTCGGCTCTTTACGCTCAAACTGCAACTCTCACCACTGTTTCTCCTACTACTATTTCTGATACTACACAGCCTATTCAGTTAGAAGAAGTGGTAGTAACTGCCAAAGAACTTCCTGCTCCTACCTCTACTTCGCTTATCGATCGCAAGGCTATGCAACACCTCCAGCCGTCCAGCTTTGCCGATTTGGTGAGTTTGCTCCCTGGTCGGCAAGTTACGACTCCCTCACTGAACTATGCCAATACTCTTACGCTCAGACAAGCAGGAACGCCTATGGACGGCTATAGTATTTCCTCCTTGGGAGTAGGCTTCAATATTGATGGTGTACCCTTAGATGTGAATAACAATATGCAATCTACGGTAGGTACCGGAATGATTATCACCCCTCAATCGAATTACGCCGATAAGAAGCGCAACACTACCCGCTCGGGAGTGGATATGCGCACCATCGCTACCGATGATATTGAAACAGTGGAGATTATACGCGGTATTCCATCGGTGAAATTTGGTGATATCAGCAGTGGGGTAGTAACAATTCACCGCAAAAAAGGCTATACTCCCCTTAGGGCACGCGCCAAAGCCGATGGTTTTAGCAAACTTTTCTATATAGGTAAAGGTTTTAGTTTTTTTGAAAATAGCCTCAAACTCAACTTCAGTTTGGATTATTTAGATTCACAACCCGACCCGCGTAATAGCTTTGAAAACTACAAACGCTACACTGCTTCGGCTCGTGCCGAAAAACACTTCGATACCGAAAATCCGCTTACGTGGAATTTCAGCATTGACTATACGGGCACTATCGACAAGGAAAAACGCGACCCCGATATAGGTTTTGATCGCTATGATGCTTATCAATCTACTTACAACAATATCCGTATCGCCAATGGGCTGAGTTGGGAACTCCACAAAACATTCTTCAAAACATTGGTACTCAAAACTAGTTACTCGCAGAGTTTCGACCGTATTGAACAAGACAAATGGGTGCAAATCACCAATGCGCGCCCTGTCTTCACAAACACAGAAGCAGGTGAATTTTATGGGGCATTTTCCGAGCCTAACTATGTGTCGCACTTGCTCGTAGATGGCAAACCGCTACACCTTTATACCGACTTTGCAGCAGGAGGTTATAAACGTTTTGCAGGATTCCTTAACGAGTTTCTTATAGGGCTTACTTACAACTACAACAAAAACAACGGTCTGGGTCAGGTATACGATTTGGCGCACCCACCTTCACCCGAAATAACTACACGTCCGCGTGCTTTCAAGAGTATTCCCGCGATGCAGGATATGTCTTTTTATGTTGAAGAACAGTTAGAAAAAACCTTTTGGCATACCGATTTCTTCTTGCGTGCTGGTTTGCGTGCCAACACCCTTTTAGGACTCGATTCACGCTACGCATTGCATAACAAGGTGTGTTTCGACCCACGTGTGAATATGAAAGTTACTTTCCCTAAAATTGAATTTGCTAACCAAAAAGCTCTCAGTATCAGTCTTACAGCAGGATGGGGAAAACACAGCAAACTTCCTACTCAAGAGATGCTCTACCCTCAAGAAAAATACGAAGACTTTGTTCAGCTAAATTACTATCACAGTCAAAGGGCATACCGCCAATTGCACTATAAAACGTATATTTTCCCGCAAGTGAACTACAGCATTATGCCCGCCGTGAACAGCAAAGCCGAAGTGCGCCTTGGCTTGGAATACGACCACCATTCGCTGTTTATCACCTATTTCGACGAGCGTATGCAATCGGGTTTCCGCAAAATGAGCGATTATCACAAGGTATTCTATAAAAAATACGATGCTACAGGGCTCAATCACAATGCGATTACTGCCCCTCCTTTGGTGGAAAACCTGCCCTATACTGTGCAAGACGCCCTGATACTCTCAGATATGGAGAGCAATGGCTCAGCTATCGATAAACAAGGGGTGGAATTTCAGTACAGTAGCAAGCGCCTACAATTGCTCAACACTCGCTTTACCCTTAGTGGTGCGTGGTTTCACAGCTTGTATTACAACTCATTGCCTGTATATCGTCCTGCCGATAAAGATATCATTAACAACCGCAAATATTACAATCTGGGAGTATATCCTGAAATGGAGAAGTACGACTGTGAACAGTTACAAACCAGTCTCGTAGCCGATACTTACCTTCCTGAACTGCATCTCATCACCTCTGTGCGTTGCGACCTCACTTGGTATGTTATCAACAGCAGTCCATCTCTTAGTCGTGTGCCCACTCACTACATCAGTGAAGATGGTGTGCGTCACCCATATACAGCGACAGAAGCGAGTGACCCCGTATTGCAATGGCTCATACGCCCTACAACTATAAGTCTCAGTGATAGAACCCCATTATCAATGAACATACATCTGAAAATATCAAAAGAATTTTATAAATACTTTACCCTTTCGATATATGTAAACAATCTGTTCAACTTTTACGAGGACTACCGTGTGAACAGACAATACATCAACCGTCGCGGACTCATCAACCCCTATTTTGGAATGGAGATGAACATTTCTTTAGGGAAGAGTAAATTAGCAAATTAATAAATTAACATATTATGAGACATTTAAAACAACTTTTAGCTTTAGCACTTACTTTAGTGCTCTTAAACGCTTGTAAGAAGGATGATGATAATATCAACACCATTGTTACTACACGCAATCTTACCCTTCAGCTACAAAATCCTGATAAGGTAACCAATGTTCGGTATGGTACGCTCACCCTTACTCTTACGGAACTCAACAAGAATGAGAAAGTAGAACGTATTTTTACCAATCTTTCTCAAAATGAATTAACCCTTCCTCTTTTGATGGGGAGTTATGAACTGCGCATTGCCACCACTGCTACTTATACCCTTGATGGCAAGACCGTAGCAGGTGAACTCAGTGCTTTCGTTAGCAAAATAGATGTGCTTAGCGATAGCTCTTTTAAAATACCTTTATCTATCAAAGCTAAAGGTAATGACTTTATTATAGAAGAAATCTTTTTTGTTGGCACTTTAACTCCTGAAGGAAAACAATACTTTGGTGACCAGTATATCAAACTTTATAACAATACCGATAAAGTGCTTTACGCCGATGGTTTGGTATTAGCAGATTCTAAGTTTTTAACGGTAACCAAAAGAGATTACACCCCAGATATAATGAAAGAAGCCTTTGCAGTAGAAGGTATGGTGCAAATACCTGGTACAGGCACTCAATATCCCGTGCAACCAGGTGCTTCTATTGTTATTGCTGAACAAGGAATTAACCATAAAGAAAACAATCCTAATTCTTTAGATTTGAGCAAAGCTAACTTTGAGAATTATTATCCTCCAAGAGTAAAAGATATAGATAGCCCTACTGTTACCAATAACATCAATTTGTATGGTATTCTCATATTCAATAATCGAGGTAATAGAAGCTATGTGATAGCGCGTTTTCCAGAAGGTACTGCTACTTCTACTCTTAAATATGACTATGAATATGAAGTTAATGTTAAAGGCAAAATAGTTAAAAAGACAGGAAGTACGTTGAAAATTCCTAATGAGTGGATAGTAGATGCCGTAAATCTAAGTACTGAAAAAGGTTTCGAATGGTTGGTAACCGATACTTCTTTGGATTCAGGCTATACTTATGTAACTAAAGATGAGGAAGACAAAACCCGTTATGGCAAATCTGTACGCCGTAAGGTTCTTTCTGAAAACAATGGTAAGCCTATCTTTAAAGATACTAACAACTCTACTGAAGATTTCGAAATCCTCACTACACCTACACTTAAAAAGTGAAAAGTAGAGTGAAATATTGCTTTTGCAGATTTAACTTTGCCAAAGTTAAACTTTGGCAAAGTTTGTAGCGTTTTTTATTTACAAATCAATGAATTAGAATTGACACATCGTCCACTCAACATATTATTTTTATTTTTTCTCTGCGAGATGATTGCTTGGGGGCAAGATACTATTGATACTCTCCTGCTGAAACTGAAAGAGCAACAAAGTATTCAACGCATTTATAAAGCTTACTTTCAGAATCCGGCAACAATGACAGATTGGGGGAAATATCGCTTTTCGTCGGTGCAAACAACTTACGAGGGAAGCGATAAACAGGCGTATGCCCCGCAGTATCCTGAAGGTCATACTGCCTTCTCAGTAAAAGCGAGCTCTTATTTTCCTTACGACAACACGCGTACGCTTTGGGGTGATGCCTCGTATATAAATCGAACCCTAAAGCACATTCGCTGGAACGAGTCGTTAGATGGTGAGTTGCTGTATCCTTACTTCACTGCTGATGCCATAGGGGGAGATTTGCACAGCGAACAATACGCCTTTACGGGTGGTTTTGCCAAACAATGGCAACGCCTGCATTGGGGTATCTCTTTGAATTACCAAGCTGAATTAGCAAGTAGGGATAAAGACCCGCGTCCTAAGGATATTACTTCGCAATTGCAATTGCAATCGGGTTTTATGTGGAAGGTAATGCAGTGGAAGATGGGTGTTTATAGCACTTTTGTGAAATATACCCAATCAAACGAACTGAGGTTCTTTAACGAATTAGGGTTGCCTACGGTGTATCACTTCAATGGCTTGGGGTATTACAACCATTTGCTGAAAGGCAATAAACTGAGGGCTTTTTACGAAGGTTATGGTTATGGTGGAGGAATGGCTATCAGCAGGACGGACGACTTTTTTCTCACAGGGGATTACCATCAACTGACGATTGAGAAGTATATGACTGATGATAATGGGATTGTTGCAGTAACCCTGACCAATAGGGTACTCAATACAGAACTTACCAAATTGTTCCGTCGTGCTCACTATCACTACGGATTTAAATTAGGATATTATCAGCAAAGTAAAAAGGGCGTAGAGCCTATCCTCTCGGGGCGCAATAACAATTGGACAGAGGTTATTGCGAAGAACAAAAACTATACCCTTAAATGCGAGCAATATCAGTTAGGTGTGCTTTTTGGTTTCGACAATGCTGTGCAGTATCGTATAATGCCTTATGTGAGTTATGAAACTTATCGTGAGGATTATACTTTGGTGAGGAGTTTTCAGCATTTTGATTATATGAATGTTGGAATGACGATAAGTGTTGTAGCACCCTTAGGGGAGAAGAGTATAGGGGTAACAGGCGTGCAGTATCGGTATCGGAAAGTATTACACGAGAATTATCTATTGCGCAATGACCGCAATGAAGCTGAGCTCAGCACAATGCTTTTGCACAATGCCCGCTTTCTTGCCTCGGATAGACAGCGTTTTGAGGTGAGTTTGCAATACCATCACAAACTTTCGCCTTCATTAAGCTATTTTGTAGGGTTTAACAGTGAAATAGGAGTATTTACGAGTCAAAAAGTGAATACTTTTCATCAATTTAGTTTAGGGCTTACTTTCTGAGCTTGATGTAAGGGGGAGTGCTATGCGAGCAGTGGGTTATTAATTAGGAAATTAGGAAATGTGGAAATTAGAAAATGTGGGAATTAGTTGGAGAATTTCGGAGAGACTCAGAGAAGGGGTTTAGACTTCGGAGGAAAACGAAAAATATCAGAAGTAGGCTGAGAGGGATTTTGAAGGAAAAAGGGTATTAGGAGGGTGGGGTTAGCTTATAGAGAGCTTATAGGAAGCTTATACGAATCTTGGAAGATTGGTATAGAAAGGGTATGTAAATAGTTGATTCATACTGTAATACAACAACGCTAAAAATGTTAAAAACGGGGTTTCGAGGCGAAAGAAAGAGAAATAGGTGATAGACCTTAGGCCGTAGGCACTAGGAGGGAGTATGACGGAAAAAGGAAGAAATGACGAGTGACAAATGAAAAATGACAAGGATAATGGGAGAGTGTAATTGGTGCAACAAAGAGATAAACAAATAAGGTAAAACGAGGTATATTTTGGCTCATAAAATAAAAAAATACATCAAGATACTTGCAATTACAATTAATATTCGTACCTTTGCACCCTGAAAAGTTAGAAGTTTTTATACCTTAATACACTTACTGATAAAAATGTTTAGTGAAACCACCCCTAATTCAAAAATCTTTGCTTGCTCTAAAAGCATAGAGCTGGCTGAGAAAATTGCGCAAAAATACGGTACTCAGCTCGGTGAAGTTAAACTTTCTTATTATAGTGATGGTGAATTTCAGCCCTCTTATGAAGAATCGATTAGAGGGGCACGCGTTTTCTTAATATGCTCTACTTTCCCTAATTCGGATAACTTGATGGAGCTTTTACTAATGATAGACGCTGCCAAACGCGCCTCGGCAAGGCACATCACAGCAGTAATGCCTTACTTTGGGTGGGCTCGCCAAGATAGGAAAGATAAACCCAGAGTGCCAATAGGGGCAAAATTGGTGGCTAATCTTTTGCAAGCGGCAGGTGCTACTCGTATTATGACGATGGACTTGCACGCTGACCAAATTCAAGGATTCTTTGAGCGCCCTGTAGACCATCTTTTTGCTTCGAGCATTTTCTTGCCTTATTTACAGGGGTTGCACTTAGACAATTTGTGTATTGCTTCGCCCGATATGGGAGGCTCTAAAAGGGCTTATGCTTATTCTAAGTTCTTGAAATGTGATGTGGTGATTTGCTATAAACAGCGCAAACAAGCCAATGTGATTGAAACAATGGAGCTCATAGGTGAAGTAGAGGGTAAAAACGTAGTATTGGTAGACGATATGGTAGACACGGCAGGTACTTTGGTGAAAGCTGCCCAACTGATGAAGGACAGAGGAGCTGTAAGTGTAAGAGCGGTGGCTACTCACCCTATACTGAGCGGAAACGCATATGAGCGCATAGAGAATTCGGCTTTAGAAGAGCTTATCGTGACTGATTCGATTCCACTAAAGCAGCCTTCGAGCAAAATAAAAGTACTGAGTTGTGCTGATCTTTTTGCTGATGTAATGCATCGCGTACACCACAACGAGCCTATCAGTTCTAAATTTATAATGTAGCAAGGTGAAAGGTTAAAAGTAAAAGGTAAGAATTGATGTTTAATTCTAACAAAACCTAACACCTAAGAACAAGTAACTTAATAATTATTTATAAATAAATGAAATCAATTACAATCAAAGGATCTCAAAGAGAAAGCGTGGGCAAAGCTGCAAGCAAAGCCTTACGTAATGCTGGACAGGTTCCTTGCGTACTATACGGGGGAGACAATGTTCTGCATTTTTCAGCGCCTGAATTAGCATTCAAAAACATCGTGTACACTCCTAACGTATACACCGCTGCGATTGAATTGAATGGTAAAACCTATAATGCCATTCTGCAAGACATTCAGTTTGACCCTGTATCTGATAAAATTATCCACATCGATTTTTATCAGCTTCAAAAAGACAAAGAAATTACTATTGAAGTGCCAATTCAAATTGAGGGAACTTCACCAGGTATTATGGCAGGGGGTACTTTGCGTATTGTGAACCGCAAACTAAAAGTAAAAGCCCTTCCTGACAATTTACCTGATTTTGTTTCTGTAGATATTTCGGGCTTAGAAATGGGTAACAAGCTATACGTTACTAAATTAGCACAAGATAAATACAAGATTATGCACCCAGATAATACTGTGGTTTGCCAGGTGAGAGTATCGCGTGCTGCAATGAAAGCCGCACAAGATGCTGCAAAAGCTGAAAAAGCTGCCACTAAGAAATAACTTTTAACAAATAGACTTTCTACAAAAAAGCCATAACAAACAATTGTTTGTTATGGCTTTTATATTGCAGTTCAGCAAGTTCTCTTTTTCTCATAGCATTCATTTAGTTACTTTTTCTAAAAGTAATACCATAAAATTTATTATCCCAAAACAATTCTGTTTTCTTTTCAGCCACTGAAGGAGGAATACATTGTTCTATGGTGTTCAAATCGACTGTTTTGCCTTCAAAATAAGATTTAGAGAAGACACTTTTCTTGTATTGGGTCTCCACAAAGTCAGCTGTTTCATCTGCAATAAGCAATTTGCTTCCTGTTTTGGCAACTCTAAGCATTTCGCTCATGGCAAGCGCTTTATCATTGAAAAAATTGATACCTCCGTTGTGAAAAACAATATCAAAAGTATTATCGGCAAAAGGTAATTCCTCGGCGGGGCACTGCACGAGTGTAAGGTTCGTTTTCTTTTGCCACTCCTTTTTGCACTTTTTGAGCATTCCCATTGAGATATCTGCTCCTACAAGGTCTATCGTTTTCAAATCAATCCCTTGTGGCAGGTAATGCAAGTCAGCCCCCGTACCTATGGAAACATAAAGCGCCGAAATATTGTTCTTCCATTCCAAACAGCTCATCAACTCGGTACGTAGATGGTCAATAGCGTGTCCATACTTGAGTCTTCCTATCCATTTCTCTCCAAAATCATAGAAAAAAGACATCCAATCGTACATTTTCATATACTTTTGGTTATCTCCACTAATGAAATAGTCATTCATACAGCACAAAATACCATTTTCTTGTTTCAAATCTTCTACTTTTATATCAGATTTTAGCTTTTGAGATATATCTGTCATCATACTTAATTATTTAAATGAGTTTTATAATCCGTATTTTTTCCAGCCTCCGTCACGCCATTGGCACTCATCAATCTTCCATATACCGTCTTTTCGGATAATCAGGAAGCGATACTGAAAGTTTAACTCGTCTTGGGCGTAAATATATATCTTATTCTTGGTAAGGGTTTCACTATCTATAATTTGATGATTGCCATAGGTACCGCCTTTTGTCATAGAAAAGCTAATCCCCTCAAGACGATAGCCTATGCGACGTTTGTCGGTGCAATACTTTTTAAAAATCGCTTTACATTTTTCTTCTATCAAAAGGTCATCCTCTTCTGTTTCATCATTTTTTGTAGCGAATTCTTCCCACTGGGTCATCGCCGAGAAAAAGTTTAAGAGCAATTGTTTCACTACTTGCAAATCATCAGCATTGGCAGCAGTAGATTTCTTCTTTCTCGCCGTGCGCTGGGCTTGTTCAAAGGTTTTTATTTGTTCCTCGGTGAAAAACTTATCAAGATAGAACTTTATTCTGCTATAATGCGCCACAGCCATTAACCCCTCGAAAGAGATGCGGGTACGGCGCAATGAAATAGACTTCAAGCGAGGCACTTGCAAGACAATTTTCAAGTTTTCATCGGTTACGGGGCAACCGTCCAACGAAATGTGGTCAACAGGTTTCTCGACAAAGTATTTGAAGCCTTCACCTGTAACTTGTTTATTACCTTCTAAGAAAAGGAGTTTTAGTTTGGGCAAAGTAGCCAAGTATTTGAGGGCTTCATCAGTAATATCCGTATTGATAAAACCCATATTTACTAAGGATTTTACTTGTACTATCTGCTCTACCATCGCATCGGTGAGGGCAACGTCTTTATAATGATGTCCTTTGCAAAAGCGCTCTTCGGTTACTTCTTTTAAAGCGGCTTCTAAGGTAATAGCGTGTTTGTAAGCTGCCATAGTAATGTGATTGTTATGAGTGCAAAAGTAGACAAAATAGCATTTAAAAACAAAAAATATGAATAGTTTCTTGTTAATACTTAATTATTTGCTATCTTTGCGGGCGTGATGAATATGAAGATATTAGAAACACCTTATGGAATATGCCATTTGAGCGTTGTTCCCGTACGTTTAGAGCCCTTTGAGGGGGCTGAGATGATTACGCAATTACTCTTCGGAGAGTTGTTGCAAGTAATTGATAAAGAAGAGCATTGGAGCTATGTACGCTTGCTGTTCGACAATATTGAAGGCTGGGTAGCTAACAGTCAGTTTACGGAAATTTCGGATAAAGACTACAAAAAATCTCTAAAAAAGAAAGAAAAATACGCTCACCGATGGATTACAAAACTCCGTTTGAAAACTGGAGACAACCTCTTTCTACACATACCCAAAGGTGCTACCTTTTCTCACAATCATCTATTACAAACTTCACAATCTACCCAAAGAATACCTCATCAAGGCATTATTCCCACTGCTTTGGAATATTTAAACGTGCCTTTCTTAACAGGAGGCAAAACTCCCTTTGGGATAGATGCCGCCGGACTGGTGCAAATGGTTTTCAAACTCAACGGCATACACCTACCTCGTACGGCTAAAAAACAGGCTACTTGTGGTGTTTCTCTTAGTTTTATAGAAGAATGCCAAGCAGGTGATTTAGCTTTTTTTGACGACGAAGAAGGCAATATCATTCACGTGGGCATTCTCTTAGGCGACAACAGGATTATTCACTCTTTTGGCAAAGTGCGCATCGACCGTTTAGATCATATCGGTATTTTTAATAGTGAACTGCGCAATTACACTCACCAACTACGACTCTTGCGAAGAATCTCAACGACTGAAAAGTAGTATAAATTGAAGATTCCTATATCTTAGGTTTGTTTATCGCTCATCTGTTCGTGCAGCTCGTACCGTCTTTTGTTCGTCTTTTCTTTATCTGCTCGTGCAGCTCGTACCATTTTTTGTTCGTCTTTTCTTTATCTGCCCGTGCGGCTCGCACCGTCTTTTGTTCGTCTTTTGTTCGTCTTTTGTTCGTCTTTTGTTCGTCTTTTGTTCGTCTTTTGTTCGTCTTTTGTTCGTCTTTTGTTTGTTCATTGTTTATCTGCCTGTCGTGCTACGACTTTGCGTGTTTTAACAGAAGAAATAAAATATTTAATTTATAATAGTCAATTATGAAAATAGCTTTACTCGGATATGGCAAAATGGGTAAAACCATTGAACAAATAGCCATCGCTCACGGACACGAAATCGTGTTAAAAATAGATAATGCCGAAACTTCTTACGACATTACAATAGCCGATGTGGCTATAGAATTCAGCACCCCCAGCAGTGCCTTTACTAATATTAGCAACTGTCTCACACACAAAGTACCCGTGATTGCAGGTACTACCGGTTGGTTAGCCCAATACAACGAGGCTGTAGCTTTGTGCCAAAAGCACCAAACCGCTTTTCTCTATGCCTCTAATTTCAGTATAGGAGTAAATGTATTCTTCGCACTGAACAAAACCTTAGCCAAACTGATGGCTAAACTCAAAGACTATGAGGTAGCTATCGAAGAAATTCACCACACTCAAAAGCTCGATGCCCCCAGCGGTACTGCGATTACTTTGGCAGAAAGTATTATTGCTGAAACTGATAAAACAGGTTGGCATTTAAACACAGCTACCGAGAACGAAATCCCTATCGTAGCCAAGCGTATAGATAGTGTCCCAGGCACTCATATCATCACCTATACCAGTGAGGTAGACACCATAGAAATCAAGCATACCGCTCACAATCGCAAAGGCTTTGCTCTCGGTGCCGTTATGGCAGCCGAATGGATTGTAGGTAAGCAAGGAGTATTTAAGATGAACGATGTACTCAACCTTCATTAAGCGTATTTTTTAATCAAAAAACTACTTATCTTAAAAAAAGGCATTATCTTTGCACTCTAATAACTCATAATTTTTAACATAGGACTCTTAACTAAAAGAATGTATAAAATTATCTTTTCTGATATCGATGGCACTCTATTAAGTGGTTCGCGAACCCTTACGCAGAACACCATTCACGAAGTAAAACAACTGAAAGACAAAATACCTTTTATTTTAGTATCTTCACGTATGCCTGAGCAAATGTATCACATACAAAAAGACTTAGGCATCGCAGGATTACCACTTATCGCTTATAATGGCGGATTAGTGCTCAATGGCGAAAAGGTGCTACACTCTACTACTATCCCCTACCCTATTCTCGAAGAAGTAGTTGCTCTCAACGAACAAGAGTTCAATGCTCAGATACACATTAGTTTTTATTATAACGACGAGTGGTATGTACCCGCTAACGATGAATGGGCACAACGTGAAGAAACAATTACCAAAGTAACTCCTACCGTGCGACCCAATCGCGAAGTACTTACTGAGTGGAAACAAGCAGGACACGGCGCTCACAAGCTAATGTTAATGGGAGAAGAAACTCTTATAGAGCGAATGTTCAAGCTACTAAACGAGAGATATACAGAGGTAATGCAAATCTATCGCGGGAGAGAAACTTATATAGAACTATCAGATATCAGTATTTCTAAACTCACAGGAGTGAAAATAGTATCAAACGAGATATATCATTTACCTTTGAGCGAAGCAATAGCTTTTGGCGATAACTATAATGATTTGGAGATGCTCAAAGGCGTAGGTTGTGGCGTAGCAGTTGCTAATGCTCGCGACGAAGTAAAAGCTGTAGCCAAATACATAACGCTTCACCACTCGAAAGACGGTGTGGCAACATTCTTAAAACAGTTAAGAGAACAAAAAGTAATGAACCTTTAAACGTTAATCATTCATCATTATGATATATTTATATATTTTAATCATTGCACAGCTCATCAATGGGCTATTCTTTTGGAAAGGATATGAAAAAGCAGGTTACAAAGCGTGGCAAGCCTTTGTTCCCTTCTACAATACCGTTATTTTCTTACGTATCATCTCTCGCCCTTGGTGGTGGGTATTCCTGTTATATTTGCCTGTAATAGGTAATATTATGGTAATTGTGATGACTTACGAATGGTTACACGTATTTAACTATCGCAAGAAGCGTTACACCCTGCTATCAATAATTACTTTGGGACTTTTTGCTGCCTACATAACCTATTTACCTTCTACACACTACGTAGGTAAAGATGTAGAAGCCATCAAAAAGAATGTTTCCTCTTGGGTGAGTGCTACTATCTTTGCGGTAGTAGCAGCTTCGGCTATTCACACCTACTTTATACAGCCTTATATGATACCTACTTCCTCTTTAGAAAAAACCCTCTTGGTAGGCGATTTTCTTTTTGTAAGTAAGTTTCACTACGGAGTGCGTGTGCCTATGACTCCACTATCATTGCCTATGGTACACGATTCAATTCCCGTAATAGGCACAAAATCGTATATCAAAACGCCTCAGTTACCTTATTTGCGTTTACCTGCTTTGCAGAAAGTACAGCGCAATGATATTACGGTATTCAACTGGCCTACTGATACGGTAAGGTACTTCCGAGACAATTCGGGTATTCACGTAGATAAGCCCATAGATAAGAAGTCTAACTATGTAAAACGCACGGTAGCTATCCCTAACGATGTATTAGAAATCAAAAACGGCGATGTATGGATAAATGGCAAAAAAGAAATCTATCCTGTACGTGCCAAGTTACAAACTTCTTATATAGTGGTTACACAACCCAATTTATTCAGCCATCCCGATGAGTTTAGAGTAGTGATGTACCAACAGTACGGTGTTACCGATCCCGCTTATCCCATCAACAACGACACTTATATCTTTACTTCCCTTACAGATGATGTAGCTAAAGCATTGGAGGCTAACACGAGTATTGTGTCAGTTACTCGTAATGTAAATAAGGCTAGGGTCTACAATCCTGCAATCTTCCCTCACAGTCCTACTTTTGCTTGGAATGAGGATAATTACGGACCTATTACCATTCCTGCCAAAGGAAAAAACGTAACACTTACTAAAGAGAATTTGCCTTTGTATAAACGCATTATTAGTGAGTATGAACACAATAAATTAGAAACAAAGGGTGATGATATTTACATCAATGGGCAGAAAGCTTCCTCTTATACCTTCCAACAAGATTACTACTGGATGATGGGAGATAACCGTCACAATTCAGAAGACAGTCGTTTTTGGGGTTTTGTACCTGAAGACCACGTGCTTGGTAAACCCGTACTTATTTGGATGAGTTTAGACAAGAATGCCTCAGGATTTAAGAAAATACGTTGGCAGCGTTTGTTCACTACCGTAAATGGTGAAGGTGAACCTGTGTCCTACCGATATATTGTATTTGGATTACTTGGTTTGTGGTTAGTATATAGTTTGGTTAAAAAGAAAAAAGTAAAAGAATAATATGGTAGAACAAGTATTATTACACCCTACTTATTTTCCTTCTATTGCTCAATTCCACTTGATTTTGAACACACCTTGCGTTTTAGAAGTCTCTGATAACTATCAGAAACAAACCTTGCGCAATCGCACATATATTTACGGTGCCAATGGCAAACAATCCCTAAACTTACCTATTAAGCACGTAGGAGGTGAAACTGGACGACAGTTGTTCAAAGATGTGAAAGTAGAGAATAATTTCCTATGGCAACGCCTGCACTGGAAAAGTTTAGAGACAGCCTATCGCACATCTCCTTATTTTGAGTATTATGAAGACGATTTGGTGCGTATTTTTGAAAAACAATATACTTACCTACTCGATGTAAATATCGACACAATTGAAACCGTTTTAGCCTGTTTGTTAGTACATATTAACTTTGACAAGACAAAAACGTATGAAGCCGAGCCACAAGGAGTGAAAGACTATCGTTTTTTGAGTAATGCTAAAAAAAAATACCCTGTAACAATGCCCTCTTACCACCAAATATTCTCAGATAAATATGGTTTTATTCCTAACTTATCTATTTTAGATTTGCTTTTCCACGAGGGACCTAATACACAAGAGTTTTTAACTAAGGTAAAAGTGTAGTGCTATAAAGTGTGTAAATAGACATCAAAAACGTGTAATTACACAAACAAAAAGAAGGTTGCAAAAAGTAATTACTTCTTTATTATCAAAACATACTCTCTTATAATCAGTAATTTACAAAATGTAATATAAAGGAATGTTTTTTTGGCACAGAGTTTTCAATATAGTAAACAGAAGATTGCTAAAAGAAACATTGTTAAAACAAGAATTAGAAAAAACATTTTTATTAAAACTATCAAACTTAAAACAAAATCTTATGTAAAAAAACTTTATTACTGAGAAGTAATAGAGATTCTAAAACTGAAAAATTTTCTTCATTTTTGGAGTTAGTAGTAGTATTTATATGCATTGTGAAAAAGGCTCTCTAAGAAATTAGGGAGCTTTTTTTTATATTTAGAATGCTATTACTAACTTCTTTTTATAAAATAGTCATAATAGAATATTTTTTTCTTAATTAATTTGGTACTTTAAAAAAGTCGCTGTAATTTTGTGGTTCATTTTAACACCAATTCATTTATGAAAAAATTCGTATTCTTCTTTGGGCTTTTATATGCCACAACAGTTTTTGCACAAAGCAAACCTAACATTATACTTATTGTTTCAGACGACCATTCGTATCAAACGATTGGGGCTTATAACAATGGGGCTACTAATGCAACTCCTGCAATTGATAAACTTGCTAATGAGGGTGTAAGGTTCAACAAAGCTTTTGTTACCAACTCCATTTGTGGTCCTAGTAGGGCTTGTATTCTCACGGGTAAGTATAGCCATAAGAATGGCTTTATGGACAATGAGACATCACACTATAATTCTTCACAACAACAGTTTGTGAATCTCTTGCAACAAGGAGGCTACCAAACCGCTTGGGTGGGAAAATACCACTTAGGTGATGACCCCAAGGGCTTTGACTTTTTCAAAATCTTAGTTGACCAAGGTCGTTATTTTAACCCCGACTTCATCATTGAAGGTAAAAAACGTGTAAACGAGCAAGGTTATGTAAGCAATATCATTGAAGATGAAGCTGAAAAATGGCTCGATCGTCGTGACCCTAATAAGCCTTTCTGCTTGGTTGTGGGGCATAAAGCGGTGCATCGTACTTGGATGCCCGATTTACCTGAATTAGGAGCTTATGAACAGGTAAACTTCCCATTGCCCGATACTTTCTTTGACGATTATGCTACTCGCAAGCCCGCAAGTTTGCAAGAAATGTCCATTGGTAAGGATATGACGATGGGTTACGATTTGAAGATGTTCAAAGATGAAAAAGAAGAAGTGCAAGATGCAAACTTCTCTCGTATGACCGCTATTCAATTAGCACATTACAACGATTTCTATAACCCTATACGTCAACAATATTTCAGCGCAAATCTCAGTGGCAAAGAATTAGCACAATGGAAGTTTCAACGCTATATGCGTGATTATCTATCTACCGTAAGATCGATGGATAAGAACATTCAGCGTATGCTCGATTACTTAGAAAAGCACAAATTGAAAGACAATACTGTGATTATATATATGTCCGACCAAGGTTTTTATATGGGCGAGCACGGTTGGTTTGACAAACGTTGGATGTACGAAGAATCTTTCCGTACCCCAATGATTGTCTCTTACCCTAAGCTCTTTCCTAAAGGCACAACCAACGATGATTTTGTGCTGAACATCGACTTGGCGCCTACTTTCTTAGAATTAGCTAGCTTGCCTATCCCTGCTGACATACAAGGCAAATCGTTCTTACCTTTGTTTGCTAAAAAAGCCAAACCTATTCGCAATCAAATATTCTATCACTACTACGAAAACGGAGAACACGCAGTATCACCTCATTTTGGTGTTCGCACTGATCGTTATAAACTCATTCGTTACTACAAACGCGTGAATACTTGGGAGCTATTTGACCTCAAAACCGATCCTAAAGAACTCAACAACGTCTATGGCAAAAAAGAATATCTGAAAATTACTAAACAGTTAGAAGCTTTACTTTTAAAAGAAATTCGAGACAAGCAAGACGATTTGGCTGAGAAGGTGTTTTTCAATAAAGAGTTTCCTGTGAAATAAATTTTATAAGGATTCAACTTTGCCAAAATTTGTAACAATTATTTGTATGAAGAACTACCTATACATTATTATATCATTTTTTCTAACTATAGTCTCTTATGCCCAACACTTGGATTCTATTTTTGAAAATCCAGCACTGCAAGAAATCAATCGAATGCCAATGCGTGCCTCCTACTTTCCGTTTGAGAATATAGCTAAAGCAAAAAATGGCACAATAGAGCAATCAGCACGTTTCCTAAATCTCAATGGCTTGTGGTCATTTCTCTGGAAGGAAGACTATCGTCAGTTGCCAAAAGACTTCTACAAAACCAATTTTAACGAAAGTCAGTGGACGAAAATTCCTATACCTTCTAATTGGGAAGTACAGGGGTATGGCATTCCAATTTACGTGAACGCTTCTTACGAATTCAATCAAAAGAACCCTACTCCTCCCGATATTCCTGATAGTCTCCAACAAAATGCTGGTCTGTATCGCAAAACCTTTGATTTGCCCACTTCTTGGCAAGGAGAAAAGGTATACCTACATTTAGGAGCAGTAAAATCGGCATTTAAACTGTATATAAACGGTAAGTTTGTGGGTATGGGTAAAGACAGCAAGTTAGCTTCTGAATTTGACATTACACCTTATATCACTAAGGGTAAAAACCTCATTGCAATAGAAGTACGTCGATGGACGGACGCAAGCTACCTCGAATGCCAAGATATGTGGCGCTTTTCGGGAATTTCTCGGGATTGCTACCTCTATATGCGACCTAAAGTGCATTTATACGACCTTAGCATCAGCGCTAGTTTAGATAAAAACTACACCAATGGCAAACTCATCACTTCGGTAGAAGTATGGAACGAAACTCCAAGCAATGTCTCCAAATACCAAGTGGAAGTAAGTCTGTTCGACAAAGAACAACTGCTCTACCAAGAGCAAAAAGAAACTATCGGACTCAAAAAAGCCTTTGGTAAAACTGAATTGCAATTCGAAGCACAATTGCCACAAGTGAGAGCGTGGAGTGCTGAAACGCCTTATCTGTACCGTTTACAAATGGTGCTGTACGATGCTGAGGGAAAGGTGAAAGAAGTAGTAAGTCGTCCCATAGGCTTTAGAACGATTGAGATAGAAGGAGCTAACATTTTGGTAAACGGCAAACGCATACTCTTCAAAGGAGTGAACCGCCACGAAACCGACCCGCATACGGGACAAGTAGTGAGCCAAGAACAGATGGAGAACGATGTAAAGCAGATGAAAGCCCTCAACTTTAATGCTGTACGCACTTCTCATTACCCTAACGACCCTTATTTTTATGACCTTTGTGATAAATATGGGCTTTACGTAATGGACGAGGCTAATATAGAAAGCCACGGTATGCATTATGAAATGGATAAGACTATCGGCAATGACCCCGTGTGGGAATATGCTCATTTGCTACGTTTGGAACGTATGGTAAAGCGCGATAAAAACCACCCATCGGTTCTGTTTTGGAGTATGGGCAACGAGTCTGGTAACGGTTGGAACTTCTACAAAGGCTATCAACACATAAAAGGCTTAGACCCCTCACGCCCTATTCACTATGAATTAGCTCACTACGATTGGAATACCGATATCGAGTCGCGTATGTACCGTCGTATTCCTTTCCTTATCGACTATGCACTCAGCAATCACACTAAACCCTTCTTGCAATGTGAATACGCTCACGCAATGGGTAACAGTGTAGGTAACTTTCAAGAATATTGGGACGTGTATGAGCATTATCCTAAACTACAAGGTGGTTTTATTTGGGATTTCATCGATCAAGGGCTTTATAAAACCTTACCTAATGGCAAGAAATTAGTAACCTACGGGGGTGATTACGGTGATAAAAATACTCCCAGCGATAATAATTTTCTTATCAATGGAGTAATAGCTTCCGACAGAAGTTGGCATCCTCACGCCTATGAAGTACGCAAAGTGCAACAAGAAATAGGCTTTCAATATCAAAATAACCAACTGATGTTGCGCAACAAGCATTTCTTTAAAGATTTATCAAACTACGAAATACATTGGCAACTGCTCAAAGAAGGTGTGCCTGTTCAAAGTGGTAATATTACCAACTTAATAGTATTACCACAAAGCGAGGCTACTTTTTTACTACCTCCTCTTAAAACAGACGATAAAGCAGAATATATCTTGCAATGTACCGCCCGTCTCAAACAAGACGAAGGCCTTTTAAAGAAAGGTACAGAACTTGCTTTTGCCGAGTTTCCTCTCACCTCCTACACTCCTCAAAAAGCTATTGCTGATACGACACCTTTAGAGGTAGAAGAAACAACCAGTCACATTCTATTGCATAATAAGCATTATACAGCTAAAATAGATAAACAAACAGGCAAATGGGTATCGTTTCAAGTGAAGAATGAAGAACTCTTTGCTCCCGAAGGCTTAGAGGTAAATTTATGGCGGGCTGGCACTGATAACGACTTTGGGGCAGGTTTACCTAAAAAACTGCAACAGCTTCAAGAGGCAGAGAAAAAAGCTGATAGTGTCCGTATATCGGTAGAGAAACTAAACTCTGGTCAAGTGAAGATAACCCTAAGCAAGCGATTGGTAGAAGGTACAATTGATTATACTCAAGAGTTGCTTTTTGATGGCAAGCCTTCCGTAACGGTGAGCAATCACTTCAAACCGCTAAATAACGACAAAACGCTTACTTTTAAGATAGGCAATCATCTTACACTTCTGCCTTTTCAGCGTATTCAGTGGTATGGTAGAGGGCCTTGGGAAAGTTATTGGGATAGGAAAACATCGGCTATGGTAGGCTTGTACGAAGGTGCTATTGCTAGCCAGTATTACCCTTATGTGCGTCCGCAAGAGAATGGTAATAAAACTGATGTACGTTGGGCAAAGCTCAGTAAGAAAAAAGGAGTAAACATTGCCATTTATAGTACAGGTTCTCTACTAAATATAAATGCCCTGCCTTATAGTCCTGCACAGTTATTCCCTGGTATAGAAAAAGGACAAACACACGCAGGTGAACTCACCCCTGATAAGTATACTCACTTAGACATCGACTTGCAACAATTAGGTTTGGGAGGTGATAACAGCTGGGGCAACTTACCTATGAAACAATACCTACTGTATCTGTATCAGCCTTATAGCTATAGTTACAGAATAGAAGCTTTTTAATGGCATATTCTTATATAAGCAAAGCACAGATTTCTTGATAAACTCAAGTCGTCTGTGCTTTTTTGTTAAACCCCTTATAAAATTCTTTCCTTCTAATATATATCAAGTGTTCTTTCTTCTTCAAAGCCGTCAGGAAGCGTAAATATAATAGTGTAGCGTCCTTTGGGTAGATATACTTTACCATCAGTAGCAATAGGTAAAAATATCTTTTGAAGACTCTTCTCATAGGCTGTCTTACCCGCATAAGACATCGTCAAGTCATAAGGTATATAATTAAACCCAACATTTGTCTTATAAGTAAATGTTTGCAAGGTAACACGTCCTTTCATCACTTTTATAGGTATTGATAAATTTTCCTTTGAAGCAAAGGCATAGAAATACACATTAGGCTTTACAGGTTCTTCCCATTCGTTATTGGCATTTCCCCAATTCGCAGAATAAGGAAGCGTAATAGGCGTTTCAAGTGGATAAAAATCTTGCGAGGTAATCGCTACTCTTAGCTCTTGCATCATCTTCACCGAGGTGCGAAAAATACCACGTCCCAATGTCGCAACTGTCATTTCGCCATTTGTTTCGTCTATATAAATATCGTAAACACCTGTTTCGGGCAATCCTTTGCTGAATGGTTGCCAACTTTCACCTAAGTTAAACGAAATATACACCCCATTATCAGTTCCTGCATAAAGAATCTGACTGTTTTTAGGGTCTTCTTTGAGTACATTTACTTTACTATCGGGCAGGTTAGAATGAATATCTGTCCAACTCTTGCCATTGTCATTACTCATAAAAATAATAGGGTCGATATTGGAATCATCAGTACTAATAAGGGTTGCCAATACGCGGTTACGCTGGTGTTTAGAGGCAATAAGGTTGTTCACTTTTAGCGGACGAGGGAAGGCGTTGTATATCTGTTTCCACGATACCCCTCCGTTATCGCTAGTATAAATCATACCATCATCACTACCCGTATAAAGCAAACCAAACATAAAAGGCGATTCAGCTATAGCCGAAATTGTACCATATGCCTTGTTACCCTGCTTGTTACCATTGGTTACATCGTCCGAAATAGTCCGCCAATTCCGACCTTTGTCCATAGAAATGTGCAATTTGTCACTTCCTATGTAAATAATATCTTTGTTTTGTGGCGAAATAAGTAGCGGTGCATTCTTGCCAAAACGCAATGGTTCCTTGTTTTCACCGTAATAAGCACTTCCTAATGGGAAAAGCTGGTCTCTATCAGGTAAAAAAGTAAAGAACTTACCATAAGGTTCTGCGGCATAGCTATCATTACCAAACGATAGCGAATGAATAGCTTTTCTGAACGTATTCCAATGACTGTTATTTTGTGCCAATACCACTTGGTCACTCACATAGTAAGGTGTTTTGTTAGCTTTGTCGTAACTCAGCTGGGTAAAAGCCATTGCTTGTGGTACATTCTTAAAAGCAAAACTTTTTCCGTTGTCGTAAGAGACCTGTAATCCACTTCGAGTTGTACAAAATAGAGTACCCTGTTGTAAATAAAGTTGTTCATAGCTGTTGTCCAACGAAATCGGTTGTTTGCTTTTCCACGTCTTGCCTCCATCGGTAGATTCCAATAAGGGATATCCTCCTATAAATAAGTGTTTTTTATTACTAAGGTCTACGCTGATGCCCCCAAAACGCTCTCCGTTTTGGTAATACACATCATTCAGAGGCTGAACATTCGCCTTTTGCCAAGAATTACCCCCATCTTCGGTTACGTACACTTCCGCACCTATAACCTCTTGGGTACTTACACCCAAATAACTCAGTAGCTTAGCAGGAGAGGTTACCTCTGCAGCTATCATATCTTTGAGATTCTGAGCTGTATATTTCTCGTCTTGACCTATATTGTGCAAAAACACATTTAAACGGTTGTTATCTAACGCGAGGAAATCGGCTTTGCTCATCACATCAAAATCTTGAGCGGAGAGATGAATGCGCACTACTTTCTGTACAGTGTTAATATTCTCTTTCTTTTTGGCGTTGCGATTATCTACTATCGCATAATAAGTCTGACTGTTAAAGCAACTCACCCCTATCTTGCCAATGTTATTCCCTTTGAGAAATCCATTGTTTACCGTGATTTTCGTCCACGTATTGCCTTTATCAGCGCTCTTGTAAATAGCACTATTACTGCCATAAGGAGCACTGTCCCACTGACTGTTATTCACTTCCCACGATACAGCCAAAAGCATTGCCCCATCGGGCGAAGCAGTAATTTGCGTAATACCCGCACGAGTGCTTACAAATAGTTTTTGTTGCCACGTTTTTCCGCCATCGGTAGTTTTGAAGATACCGCGTTTTTCATCGGCTTTATAAGGGTTACCCAGTACTCCTACCACAAGTTCTTGGGGGTTAGTAGGGTTGATATACAAACTACTAATGCGTTGCATTCCTCCCAATCCCTTAAAGTCAGTTGTTTTGCCTTTATCAGTAGAGATAAAAACGCCATAAGGGGTCGCAACCGCCAAAGTCCCCGATTGCCAATCTACCGCCAGTGCTGTGATACTTTGTGTAGGGAGGGTTGAGCATAGTACTTGGTAGGTTTCCCCGCCATTTTGGGTAAGCCATACACCTCCGTTTTCTGGGGCAACTATAAACTCACTGCTATTTTTAGGGTTTACACTCAGCGCACTGATACGATTGCCTATCTCTTTTACTGCCACTTGCTCAAAAGGCGTTTCGCGCACCCACGAACGCGCTTTGAGCTCCTCTTTCTGACGCAAAGGAAGCGGTAGCAGTTCTTGGGCAGTAAGAGTTGTTGTGATGATTAATAAAGAAAATACAAAAGTAAAGATTTTATTTTTCATATTTATTTGCAGAATTCTCTTTAAGTTGTTGTTTTTAGGGTGCAAAAGTACAACAATTTATTGAAATGAGCTAATATTCTAAGAATATTTATCCCAATTGCCCTTGTCATTCCTCATTTGTCACTCGTCATTTCTTCCTTTTTCCCGTCTCCACATTCCCCCTCTCCGAGCAGGGCTGTTACAAAGTTTTGTAAGTTATTTTAAAT
>NZ_AJZR01000005.1:0-6403 GCF_000271925.1 Capnocytophaga sp. oral taxon 412 str. F0487
TCTTTCTAAAGCCATTCCTCTTGAACCTTTGATGAGTATTAGGCTGTCTTGAAAAGAAAGATTCTTAAAGACCTCTTGAAATTCCTCAAAGGTTTCATACTGCGGATAAGGTGCTTTAGTTTGTTTAAAATTCTTTCCGATGAGGTAGACCCCTGCCCATTGGTGCTCTTTGAGTTTATCGACAATGCTTTGATGCTCCTGAGTAGCGTAATCGCCAAGCTCAAACATATCGCCGAGAATAAGCACTTTATTAGGGAAGCTATTCATAGAAAGGAGATTGTCGATAGCAGCAGTCATACTGCTAGGATTGGCATTATAGGCGTCGAGCAAAACTGTATTACTACCCCATTCCAATAGCTGACTGCGATTGTTTTGAGGAATATAGCTTTCTATGCCCTTCTGAATAGCCTTTGTAGAGAGTTTGAAGTAACGTCCAAAAGCTACCGAAGCAGCAATATTAGTGAAGTTATAGCTTCCTACCAGATGAGAAGTTGCGACAGTGGGAGCATCACTAAAGCCTTCTATATTGGTAGGGAATCCTTCTGTGGTGGTTTGTAGGGACGAGTCAGCAAACTGTATTTTCACGGGTTGAGTGCTGAGACATTGCACAGAGACGTTCACCCCTTCGCCTACTCCAAAACTGTACACATTGTTATAGTTTTCCAAAAGCGCTTCGGTGATAGGATTATCGGCATTGGCAATAATGGTTTTATGGTGTGTTTTGAGGTAATCATAGAGCTCTCCTTTGGTTTTTATCACGCCTTCGAAAGAACCAAAGCCTTCTAAATGCGCTTTACCAATACTGGTAATATAGCCGTAGTCGGGTTCAGCAATAGAACATAGGAAGGCAATTTCACCTGGGTGATTGGCACCCATCTCCACAATAGCAATATCCGTTTCTGGTTTAATTGTAAGCAAAGTGAGAGGTACTCCTATATTGTTGTTTAGGTTGCCTTGTGTAGCTACTATGTTCAGTTGTTGTGATAATACCGACTTGATAAGCTCCTTTGTGGTGGTTTTCCCATTGCTACCGGTAATACCAATAACGAGTGTTTTTAGCTTCCTGCGGTGATAAGTAGCGAGCTGTTGGAGTGTAGTGAGGACATCGTCTACCAAAAGTGTTTTATCGGCGATGTGATAAGCAGGGTCATCAATTACTGCATAGCAGGCTCCTTTGGCAAGAGCTTCTTGAGCAAAGGTGTTGCCGTTAAACGAAGCTCCTTTTAAAGCAAAGTAAATACTATTAGGCTTTATATTGCGGGTATCAGTACTTACGCCCGCTGAAGTTATATATCTTTGATAAAGCTCTTCTATCATAAACTATTAGTTCTTTTATAATGCAAAACTACAGCATTTTTTTGAGTTAAGCAAATTGTTTCTCTTACTTTCTGTAAAAAAAGAAAAGAGCCCTCTTGAAAAGTTCAAGAAGACTCTTTGCCTATGAAATATTTTATGTTTTTTTATCCTTTAGGAGTTTTATGGTTCTTTTTGGCTTTTGAACCTACACGGCTCATAGCGTTGCGGAACCCTATATAATCAGTAGCAATGTACTGAGGTAAGAAACGACGTTGCGCTGGGTCAAGCCAATAAGCACGGTCTCTCCAAGAACCACCTTTAAATACGCGTACTTCGTCGTCGATAAGTGAAGTGCGGTCGTTAGAAGTATCATAGTCCTTACCGTTGATATCACTTCCTGGTTTTTTAGGACGAGGAGCGTTGTACATTGAGTTTGTATACTCTGAACCTTCTGCCATCAAGTCACTGTTGCGATAGTTGCGTGTAGATGATTTATCGCCATCGTGATAACTGCGGTTATCGGAGTGTGTAAAGTTATAACGCAAATAGGTTTCGTTTGAGTCGATAGGAACAGTAGCGAGGTTACCTGGCAAATTACGAGCGATAATTTTACCGTTCATCAAAGTGTCATACTTCACATTTTCAGGAGTTACTACTATTTGTTTTCCGTCTTCACCTATAGCGTGTTTCATATACACGTTACCGCGGTAATAGTTGAAATCTGTTATTTCATCATCAACAATAGGGCGATAAACATCGGCTACCCACTCTGCTACGTTACCTGCCATATCATACAACCCAAAGTCATTGGGTGGATAAGTTTTAACTGCCACAGTGATATCACCTTTGTCATCTGACCAACCTGCCAATCCGCCGTAGTCACCTTTACCTTGTTTGAAGTTAGCTAAGAGGTCTCCACGTGTTCTGCGCTTGGTAGAACGAGTGTATTGGCTATCCCAAGGGTATTTCTTTCTACCTTGCAATGAGTTGTATTCACGAATACCACCCAAAGATTTGGCAGCGTATTCCCACTCTACTTCAGTAGGCAAACGATACTCAGGCAATAAAATACCGCTAGTTTGTTTAGCATAAGTTGCTTCTCCTTCTTTATTAGTTTTCTTACCTCCCATTTCACCAGCTATCTTACCTCCGTAAGTTTGTGATGGAGCGTTTAGGTAAGTATCGGTACTAAAAGTGCTAGTAGCATCTACTTGGTAACGAGCATCTTTTGCAAGATAACCATCGCGTTCCAAGATTGCCTCGTTCACACGGTCAGTACGCCAAGAACTAAATTGTACTGCTTGCACCCAGTTTACCCCTACTACAGGATACTCAGCATAAGCAGGGTGACGCAAGTAATTGCTAACCATTGCTTCATTAGCACTTAGAGGGCTTCTCCATACTAAGGTATCAGGAAGGGCACCTATATATATATTTCTATATTGCTCTTCATCTGGTGGGAATACACGTTTCAACCAATCAAGGTATTCCATATACATCTTGTTGGTTACCTCTGTTTCGTCCATATAAAAGGACTGTACGTGTTGTTGGGTAGGTGTGTTATTCCAGTCGTGCATTATGTCGTCTTCCACCTGACCCATAGTGAAGGTACCTCCCTCAATGAGCACAAGACCAGGACCTGTCTCTTGGTCTTTAAAATCTGTATTGTATTGAAAACCACCTTCTTTCGCGTTGATTTTCCAACCTGTCGCACTCGATGTGTTCTTATCAGTCTTCTTGCCACAACCTGCGAGCAACAATCCTGCTAAGGCCATATAAACAGGTACTTTTAATAAATTTCTTTTCATAGTAAAAACACTTGTTAGCATAAAAATTCGGGCGCAAGATACTACTTTTTTTTAATGTAGTATCATCTTTTCTCAATTTTAACTATATATTAATATTCTATTTTTTGTGTATTTTTTATATATGTTTGATTTATAGTTTTATACACTCTCTTCTGTCCTTCTCTTGTTTCTCATATTTCCTCTTCTCCCACCCTATTTTTTAACAATTCTTTAAGTATTTTGTTTATAACATTTGGTTCTTATCGGCTAAAAAAACCAATAACAACGACAAAAAGAACGCTATAATAGGTGCTATCATCCACATCGCAAAGAATCGCTTTACTTGAGTCTTGCGAAAAATATTCTTATGTCCCATCTTCGCTACGCCTATTCCTAAGATAGCTGCTACATTCACTTGTACCAATGAGGTGGGTATTCCTTTTACAACCGAAGCTAGTAACAACAAGCTCCCCGATATAAATGCGATAATCACCGCTTCAAACTTCCCAAAAAGTATTATTTCCTTCCCTGTATTCTTCAGTATCTTATGTCCAAAAAGCGAAGCGCCAATGCCAAAACACGGTGCTACCACCAAAGTAGCCAACATCAAAATAACAATATGGTCGCTCTCGCGAATGTGTAGCTCGTTAATCGTCATTGTATACAAAGGTCCCGTCGCATTAGCTACGTTGTTAGAACCTATCGCAAACGATACGTACAAAGCCATTATCACCAACGCTACATCCCAAATATGCTTCTTGTTCTCATTCTGCGCCCGCTGTATCGTCAGCCCTCGCCTGCGCATCGGCTGGTAAATGTATTTCCCCGCAAAATAACTCAGAAAATAAGCAATCACAGGCAATATAAACCACGCAGGTATAATCTCCATAAATAGCTTATTCGTGTCTAACTTCTCAAAATACAACGCTGGTGCCGCTAAGGCTAATACTGCTGCCTGACTGGTGGACTGCGGTATCCCGGAAATGTTCGAAATAAGCATCGTTACCGCTATCGAAAATAAGGCTATCGATACCACCGTAAAATCCAAATACTCCGAGGGTAATATGCCACTCCCCATCGTACCTGCCGTTTTCTTCCCTGCCAAAAACGCCCCTACAAACACCATTATCCCAAATAACCCCGGGATAACAGTCTTTCTAATCACATTAGCACCATAGCTTGCCGAGAATGCAGGAGCCGTACCGCTACCTCCCATCGTAATGGCTACTGCCATTGCAATGAGAAACGGAATAAGTAATTGGCTGTATATGGGTGTCATTCTCTATATCAGTTTTTCTTCGCAAAAGTATAAAATCTTTTTTAAATAACAATATTTTTTCTGCAAAAAAAAAGCCCGATATTACTATCGGACTTTTCCATTAACCAACCAAAACTTTAAATTATGAAAACTATTATTTGAAGTTTTACAATGAGCTACCACCCTCATTGCGTCGGCAAAGGTACGGCGTTTTTTTTAACTACCAAAATAATTCCAGAGTTTAACAAAACTTTAACGCACCTATAATGTCTTTATTACTGATTATCAGCGTTTAGTGTCTTTATTTTATTTCTTCTCCAATTTATTTATCTCCGCAAGTTCTGCCTCTGTAAGTTTCTTAAATGTATACTCATACGTTCCTTGATTATCGTCATCATCTTTATCTATAAATGAAATAACAAGCCTATTTCCTCTTACAAAAAAGTTCTCAGGAGTATCGTCTTTTTTAGTAATCGTACCATTAGAAGCAGTATAAGGCACCGCTCTGCCTTTTTCAAACTCACAACGATTAGTATTACTATTGAAGCCAAAGTCATAATTAGTTACTGTATTGGCGGTATAAATATCTACTTGTTTATCTTCACAGGGTCCTTTTTCGATAGGTTGTCCATTAAAGGTAGCTTTTTCTATCTGCCACGCCCCTATGAGTGCTTTGGGGTCGGTAGTTTTTTCAGGAACTTTATACTCCATCGCTCTAAGGGTTGTCAATTCTTTTTCGCTGATTTTCTTATAGGTATATGAAAAAGAACGCTTTCTCCCTTGTTCATCTAATCCAGTCCCCTCTATTACAAGTTTAGTTTCAGTCACAGTAAAAGTAACTGTCTTACCTTCAATTGTAATAGTTGTCCCCGATATAGTATAGGGTTTTATTTCTTGTTTTTTATAGGTACAATTATATTCATCATACTTTTCAAAGATAAGCTCTTCTACTGTGCTTTCAGTAAAAATAACAGCATCTTTTAAATAGCATTCCGAAAACGCTAACTTCTCACCATCAAGAGTTCCCGATTCCATTTGCCACGCCCCTATCAGTTGTTTTTTGTAATCAGGAGCTTTATACTCCATCGCTCTAAGAGCTGTCAATTCTTTTTCGGTAATTCTTTTATAGGTAGTGGTAGAAGGCTTTTTGTTTCCTTGTACATCTGTATAGACTCCCTCTATCACAAGTTTACCCTCAGTAATGGTAAAAGTGGTAGTACCATCTTTGGTTGTAAAGGTGTTCCCCGAAAGAATGTAAGTCAAAGGGTCTTGTTTCTCATACGAGCAATTACCATTTCTTTTCTTAAACGAAAGACGTTCCATTGTCTTTTCAGTAAAAACAATCGTTTCTTTTAGTGTACATTCTGAAACCGAAGACGGTTTCCCGTCTATGGTAGACGATTCCATTTGCCACACTCCTATCAGTTCGACAGTTTTCTGTGGAGGCTCAGGTGTTTTATCATCTTTGCTTCCGCAAGACGAAATCATTGTGGCAAGGGCAACAAATGCCCCAAATAAAAATTTCTTCATATGTGTTAGTATTTTTAGTTTGAGGGCGCAAAACTATAAAATTAATTTATCTTCACCAAAAAATCATCATAACACCCCACCTCCGAGTCCCTTCTAACCTCTCCAAAACCTTCTACAACCCTCTATTGGTCACCACATTTCCCCTCGGAGAGGAAGTCCGCGAAAGTGGAGTATGTGAATAGGGGGAGGTTTGTCACCTTTCCCAGCTTGTCCCCCTTCGGGGGTTCGGGGGCTTACCGAATAAATGACTCGTCACAGTTCCCCCTCTCCGAGTGGACTAGGGGGAGGTTTCCTCCGCTTTTCCGTCCCAACATTCTCCCTCTCCTTGGGAGAAGTCTCCGAATAGGAGAGTATGTGAACGGGGTGAGGATTCTCTTTCTTTCGCCTCGAAACCCTGTTTTTACCGTTTTTTACATCGCTGTATTATACTATTAATCAACTTTTTACATACCCTTTCTATACCAATCGTCCAAGATTCGTATAAGCTTCCTATAAGCTCTCTATAAGCTACCCCCACCCTCCTTACACCCTT